>JBBQIF010000096.1:0-8629 GCA_038324665.1 Bacteroidia bacterium | reverse complement strand
TATTGGTAGTAAATTTAGAATAATTATTTAAGGTAATAATGGATCCATCAGGAAGTGATACTTTTTTCATCGCATTAGAACTACTAAACACAAGTTGAGTTGATAGTTTAGTAGGCACGCTCTCGTTTGATTTCCAGATTCCAAAGGCAACAGAAAACACAATAACAGCAGCAGCAGCCCATTTTGCAAAAGAAAAAGTCAATGTAGGCCTTTTGACAACTTCCAATGCAGGGGTTGAAATTTTACTTTGAATTTTTTGCCAATTCATTTCTGTACTGGCTTGAGGGTATGGGAAATTTGCTGATTTCACATAAATATCATCAATTATCTTCAATTCACTTTCGGGCAAAACTACTCCATCACCCAATTCTTTGGCAATAAACTCAGGAAATTTATATTTAAATTCTTCTGACATCCGAATTACTTGGAAAAGCTTAGTGTTTGCGGAAAGTTTTGTTGTACGAATCCTAAGAAAAGCTGATTCGCCGGGTTGTTCTTAAGCCAATTTTTTAAGAATGTTTCTTCTTCTTTAGTACAAAGGCCCGCAATGTACTTGGTAAAAATGTTAGCCTGGATTTCTTCTTTCATAATGTTTGTTAGGCAGGGTGCCTCTTCCCATTAATACAATTTTAATGCACCTACCCCCCAAACAAATCTAATTAAATTTACAAAATCTTTGTAATTGGCTGATAATATGCGTATTAAAAATTATATTGAAATTGCAATTGTACAAATTACGCCTATTAAATTATGGGCTTATCACAAAGAAACATTTTTAAAATTAACCACTTTTCGATATTAAGCTAAACTTATAACGCAAAATATCTGAAAAGGTTTTTATAACAACCAGGAGCAATACATACGAAAGAGCCGGCAATCTATTATCTATGGATTCAAATCGTTTAAAGTATTGATAGCCAAAGGTTCCCAAGACTATGACAATATGTAAAACGATGGTACGACCATCAAACAGTACTTTATAAGAAGATGATGCTTTATTTTTATAATCATCTGTAGCAATAAATGAGGTCATGAAAAAAATAAACTGGGATGCAAAATAGGCAATCAAAGCACTGTTAAACCACTTGTCTTGAAAAAATAAAATTAAGTAATTATGCGTTACAATGTCTCTGTTCGTTTCGCCGGGTGGATTAGCGACAAAAGCAAAAATGAATATACCGTAAAACAGCAGTATGCCAATTTTAACCATAAGGAATTTAAGCGCAGACGATAAACGGGTAAAAAAATGATCAACCTTTGGTTTATTCTCCTCACGGCCAAATGCTATTGCTATTTTTGCACATTCAAAAACTGCAACAATAAGCCCCTCTGCCCAGTATATATAAACAATTGAAAACATGCTCCAATCAAAATACCAAAACCCGATAAGGGGAATCATATTGAGCAATACTATCATCAAGAGATTATATTTTACATTCATATCAATGCAATTTTATATCTTTTCTGTCAGAATACCATAAGCATCTGGTCCTTCATTGTATAATAAATCAAGGATTGAAAGGTTGGGAATAAACGGAATCTTTTCCTGAAACACCTGGTAATAATGAATATCCATTTCAGGGACATGCTGCCTAATTCTATCACTATTTAAGACTTCAATGTGGATCCCTATTTTTAAGCAATTAAATGTTTCATATAAAATTGCCTTATTCAAATCCCAAAGATGCTCATAATTTTGCCTGATAATATTTTCAAATCTGTAACCATAGTATTCAAAAAAAGGACTTTTCCCATAAGCCGTCTGCAAAGCGTTAATCAGTTGGTTTTGCCAGTGTTCATGATAATTGATAGCCACTTTTTGATATGTTTCCTTAGTGCTGGCAGCTATCAAAGGAATTGAAAACACCCTGGCGCCCTGAAAGGTGCCATAAATAATTCTATTGCGCAAAGTTTGTCTTTCAAAATTTTGTTCCTCCCCAATCCGGGTTATCCCTGTTTTGACAATATCGGCATACCAACCAATTGGGGCAGCAAAATATAGTGGCCTGATATTTTCGTTTAAATACTCCATTTATTTACCTCCAGTTGATCTTTGCAATCTTGCAACAGTTCGTGAATGGTCATACCCAGAACGGGATGTCGGTATTTTGGAACAATCTCATTACAAGGCAATAAAACAAACCTGCGATTTTGAATTTGAGGGTGAGGAAGTACTAAATCCTTATTTCTTATTACCAACTGACCATAAAATAACATATCGATATCAATTGATCTCGGCCCAAATTTTAATATTCTTTTGCGGCCTAATCTGGTTTCAATGGAAAGTAATTTTTTTAGTAAAATCACCGGTGGCTGTATTGAATTAACCAATACTGCCCTATTCAAAAAATCTGGTTGGGGAATTGGTCCCCAGGCAGTAGTTATATATATGCCCGAAACTTTAACAACTGCGCCAATTTCCTTTTGGATAAGGGCGAGGGCGTCCCCAAATAATTTTTGAGTATTCACTTCATTCCCCCCGAGCATTAATATTACTTCCTTGCTTTTCAATATTTTGTACTTACTTTTGGGTCAAGAATTATGAGTGGCGAAATTAAAATATTATTTTACGTTATTGTTGGCATTGTCTATTTTCTTTCTACATTTTACAATAAAGAAAAAAAGAAGCAAAACCAGAGAAATATTAATAAAAAGCCAATAAATACTACCACGGCAGAGGAAATATTTGAAGAATTAAAGAAAAGCATCCTTCAACCCCCAAAAATTAAAGATGAGAAAAAACCCTTGGGGAAAACGTTGTTTGAAAAAACAAAGAGAGACCCTGAAAATAAGGTCAATTATAAGCCATTTAAGCAGCCGGAGATAAAAAAAGAGCCGAAGCCTTTTTTAAATACCGAACCTCATTTTGAACATCACTTTGAGCCAGAAATAACCGATTTTATTGAGACTTCAGATAAATATGAATTTAATTTTGATGAAATGGACCCCAAAAAGGCTTTTATCTATAAAGAAATTTTCAGGAGACCTCAATACTAGTATCATCTTTAGGGTCTGATTTTCCTCCTGCAAACACCCAATATTTTTGACCAAGAAAGTTGAAAACAGCACTAAAGACTGTAGCAAAGAAAAAAGCAAGGAATTTATCTCCTTTAACTGTAAATATATTAAAAGGACCTTTATCTGCTGTTATCGTAGCTGAAACAAAAAAATCAGGTATATTTTCAAGACTATACTTATTGATTAAAATATTGCATACAAATGATATGGCATAAATAATAGCAAACCTACCTACTATACCTTTATTTGTCTTCTCAGTATAGCGCCAGGTCCATTTCTTGTTAAGATAGTAAGTATAGACAGACCCCACTAAAAAGCCTGCCGCTTTAGAAACATCAATATTGGATACGAGTAAGTCTGATAGCGCGTAATAAACGATTAAATCCACTAATACAGCAGATACTCCAATAATTAGAAACTTAGTAATTTGCTTGATGACTACTTTCACGAGGTTGCAAATGTAAGGATTCAAATTTAAAATGAAACAGTAAAGCAACATCCGGCAATAAATTTTACAATAAAAGGTTAATATTCATATTGAAACTATAAGGGTATAACTAAAAACTTCAATCTATTCCCTCTTGAAACAGACCCAAAATTACAATCTAAAAAAAGGCAACCTTCGTAAATGAAGGTTGCCTTTTAGAATCATTTAATTACAATGTTACTCTGTCACCGCTATTTTAGTAGTAGTCGTAATACCGTTTACTGTCACTTTTACAAGATACATTCCTGAGGCCGCATCCTTCAAATCAATATCAGTAGAGTTTCCATCGAAATTTTGGCTTACTATTAAACTTCCTGTTACACTATAAACCTCTATTTTCATGCCAGTCGAGCTATTACTTGATACAGTGAATTGCCCGCTATTTGGATTCGGATAAATATTTACTCCTGCATTTACGAATAAAGCATCAATGGAAGTATTAATTTTAACATTTTGAGTTAATTCACATGAACAACCAGCAAGATTGGTAGCTACCATTCTCACTGAATATAATCCTGTTTTGTCGTACTTATAAGCAGGTGAGACTATAGAAGAACTTTCACCATCACCATAGAACCATTTGTAACTTACATAACCAGAATTTGATGGAATAAATTTATAGTTCAGGAAGCCCTGGTTCTGTATGGAGAAATTACAATTAGGCGTTTCACTCACTGTGATGTTCTTGGCAATAGTATCTGCACATCCATCACTATAAGAAGCAACCAAAAGCACGGTATAGGTAGTGGTTGCTATTGGGTTGTATAACCTTTGAGGAGCAATATCTGTACTGTTTCCATTTCCAAGATCCCATAAGAAATTAATATTCCCTTTGCTACCTTTGGTTTTATTAACAAAATGTGCTGTTTCACCAGAGCAGATATCCAACACTGAGAAGTCTGCTAAAGGTTGCAATAACACCTTCACCGGTTTGGTAATTGAATTAGAACAGCCATTTGTGAATTCCGCTTTCAGTGTTGCTGTATAGAAACCTTCATTATTGCCCCATGTTTTGGTGATATTCTTAGTGTTATAAGTCGTATTATCACTTATTGTCCAAGTATAAATAGGATTAGCAATTAACTCAGGTGTTGTATTTGTAAAAATGGCCGGTTCATTACTACATAACCTGCTGGTTGTAAAGTCGGGAGCAGGAGCAGCTTTGATTGTGAATGTTTTGGACAATGTATCTGTACAGCCAAATTCTGAGACCGATTTTAATTTAACCCGATAGGTCCCAGCTGCTTTATACTTATAAAAACCATCCCTAAGTGTTGAAATATCACCACCTTCATAAGACCACAAAGGATTTTCTTCGCCGAGTGCAATTGTTGTCTTGTTAGTGAAAGTAATTTCAGTATTGGCGCAGACAGGACTTGAAGGTGCATCAAAATTAGGATGCGGGATTGCAAACTGGTAGGCATTCTTGCTTAATTCACTTGTGCAACCACCAGAGGACTTGGCTTTAAGTATAACCCTATAACCTCCTGGTTTAGTATAGCCATGTGCTGGATTTACCAAAACTGAATTAGGTTTGCCATCGCCGAAAATCCACACATAGCTTATAGTACCCACACCTATGGTAGTTTGGTTGATGAACTGAACCGGAGAACCTTCGCACGCATTGATTACTTTATACTTTATGTCTGGTATCTGGTTCACATTAACAACTAAAGTGGTATCCTTTACAACTCCCCATGGAATGCTAGTTGCAACAAGCCTTACACTATAGGCTCCGTAACCTGGGAAATTAAAGGAAGGGTTTTCGTAATCAGAGCTATCTTTATTCGGCGTGCCGAAGTACCATTTATAAGTTGTAGTGCCAGAATGTATTTTTGTAAGGTTCACAAAATAAGTATAGTCACCAAAACATACTGCGACAGAATCTGTCTTGAAGTTTGTTTTTGGTGTAGGAGCCACCACTACTGATCTAGTAAGCAATGAATCACAGAAATTAGGCCCCTTATCCGATAGACTGTAAGTAAAATTAATCTGGCTATCTAGCAGAAATCCATCCGGCTTAAATATAAACTTACCAGGTCCTGCACCAGAAGGATCAACTACAGTATATTCAGAAGGATCTATAGTAAATCCATATTTGGATTTCACCACAATACTATTAATCTGCCAGGTAATTCCATAATTTGCATTGGTGTGCCCCAAAGGAGACTTTAATTCATAGGTCATCGTTTTACCTACTTCAATAACATCAGGTGTTAATTTATCTCCTGTCCTGAACTGCCCCTCCATAGGTGAACCCATCACAATATCCGCATCAGGCAGTTTTTTAACCGTAACAGTTAAAGGACTACGTGTTCCGCCTTCACATTGATTCTTATAAATATAGGTGAATTGAGGGTTCCAGGATGCTAATACTTGTGTGGCTCCAAAAGCGCCTATAATAATACTTCCCGGGCCTTGCACAATCATATCCGCATTGGCTACTGTAGGGCCTGCACTTGCCGACCTTATTGAATTACCTGTAGTGTTTGTTACATCCGTTGCGAAATAGAAACTATAAGTTTGACCCGCTTTTAGACTTAGGCCTTTAGTTGCCATTCTACCCCAGTTACCTCCCGTGTTCGAAAAGTAGGTTACAGGACCAGAATTAAGCAAAGTCCATGCTCCCTGATTGGTTTCAAAACCTCCATAAGTACCTGTTTTGTAGTAGAGTTTCATTTCGGTGGTAGGTACTGCATAGGTAAACAAAACCATCATACTATCAAGGTAAACATTATTGGTCATGGTCACATTTTGCATACCCCCATAAGGAACAGTTTGATTTACATTGACATTCGTATTTCCTACTGAGCCAAACCTTTGATTTGGTCCGAACCTTATTCCCTGTGCATAAAACGTAGTGGTACCTGAAATGCTAGGTCCTTTAATTTTAGCTCCTAAACCAAGGAATGTACCTCCACTTGCTGCCGAATACCATGATATAGAATCTGAAGGGATTGCAGGAATACCTGTTAATATTGGAGCCCCAATACCACATTGAGCGAAATTGGTTACCGTTGGAGCTGTTGCGTTACCTAAAAAGACAAATAAATAATTCAAAGTGTCGTTTTCTGGAACAGAGTCATTCAAGTTATTTGGCTTATAGGTCCAAAACTTTAAATTATAGGTTGTATTATTTACATAAGAATAAGAAGAGCTAAGGGTAACATTGATATTACTTCCTCCTGTTAGACTTGTAGAAGAAACAAAAACAGGTGTCTTTATCACCCCGTTAACTGACCAACCAACGTTAAGACTGGTGATAGTCTTGGTTGAGAAATTATCAACCCGCACGACTACAGATTGGCTATTGTTGCAAATATTAGGAGAATTAAATGTTGTAACCCCAATATCAATAAATGGAGGATAATACTCATCTGCTCCAATATCCACAAGGGTAGAAGGCGCTAATGGCCTTGTTTGTCCATCTATATCTGTTGGTACAGAACTTATGAGCAACGCCTTGTCATTTAATTGTGGCCTTACTCCATGCAGGTTAGTATAATTATTAGCATACCCAGGATTTCCGCCAATTGAATTAGCGTTATAACCAGGGCTTCCACCTGTTGCTGCAGTATAGCCACTCGTACCGACTACCATCAAACTCGTACTTCCTGAGAAATAGTTATTATAGTTGACAGTCAGGTTTGGTATTGGCACACTAAAGTAAAAATAACATGCATAAGTTCCAGTGCCAAAATTAGCAAATGAATTGTTGCGGATATCTATGTCTGTGAACTGCCCTGTACTGGTTTGTTGCATAAAGTAGGCAGCACCTGTAGCAGTACTGTAAACACTTACTGAATTGTGAAAAATATCTATAAACCCACTTCCAGGCGTACTTGCAGCCATGTAAATTCCATAAGGGGATGTTCCACTTGATTTCCCTCCAATCATATTATTAACAATGGTAGAACGATAAGTTCCAGACCCAAACTGGTAATTCAGGGCTTGGAAATACATACCATAGACAGCAAAATTATTAATATTATTTTTCTCAATCCTTACAGAATCATTATAAATTGAATATAACCCATAAGAACTGGTGTAAGTTGGATTAAGCCATATCTTATTGCCAATTATATCCAGGTTCCTTTGATAGTAACTTTGAACACCCATGTAATAAGCACCGTTGATTTGGTTGTTCCTTATATGGTTACCCCCTTCAAATGTGCTGGCACTACTATTAGTATTACCATATAGATAAATACCAATACTACCATTATTGATGGTATTGCTGTCTAGCACACAACGGTTAATCATATTGGCAGCGCCTGTAGCATGCTGAATGATGGCAAAATTGGTACTTGTATTAATGCACACTGGACCTGTAATAATATTCTTTATGAACTTAACATTATCCTGTATAAGCGCAAACCTGATAACAGTACCGTAAGTCCCTGTACCTATAGAGTTATTGGTTATCCTCATGTTCCTGAAGGCAATATGGCTCGTACCGTTAAGGAATATCGTGTGATTATCCGCGGCGGTCGAATTTCCATCAATTGCCAACTCAACCGGCTGGGTGTTGGCAGGGTCAGCTTGGAATGTAACAAAGTTAACCGCAGACGAACCTGTAAGTGCATTAATCTGGATACGGTTATAATAATTCCCTTGGCGTACATTGAATGTTACCGGGCCACATACACCTCTTAAATTAAGCTCTGTAATAGCTTCATAAAAAGTAAAGTAATTAGGATTAGACCCTCCAATTGTATAAACACCTTTAAATGTAGATGGTGGGGTATAAAATGCAGAATCATTCATTGGATTCAAGTCTGTACCGGCGTTTGGAGCAGAAGTCCATGCCTTTACCTTGGCATTAGCACCAAAATTAAATAATCCAATATTTACAGAGGCTATTGAAGCTCCTTGTATTAAGGAACCTGACCATGAGAATGGTGTTTGCAGAGCGCCATTAACGGACCAGTTAACTTTTACACTTGTCATGGTGGTAGAACCAAGATTTTTGAGTGTCACCAATACACTTGCATTCGCATTATTTGGGCATACTAGCGTTGGTGCGTCTATACTTACAACCGTTGCATCCAGTGCCGCTGCAATGAATTCATCTGCTCCAATATCCGGATTGGAGGTTGAACCCGGGCAACTTCCATTTGGACA
>JBBQIF010000095.1:0-8709 GCA_038324665.1 Bacteroidia bacterium | reverse complement strand
ATTCCATCCTTGGTAGTTTTTAGGTATGATGGTATTGTTCTGCCAATACTCATCGAGGAACTGGATTAAATACTGATAAAGCATTGGCAAACTTTCGGCATCCCTGTAACTGTTCAATGGATTGATGATACCATCGAAATCACTGCCCAGGCAAACATATTTCCAAGGGTCGTCACGGTAGTCTTTGAGATAGGCATACTCGGAAATTTCAATGATATTATTCCATACAAATTTCGCTTCAAGGTATTCTTTGCTTCTTTTCTTCTTAAAAAGTGCTTTGAATTTGTTCCATTTATCTGTCAACTCATCATAACCCAATACCCTCTGGTCAATTTCAATACCGAATAAACCATTGGTTCTAAAGATATGTATAAGGTCAGTTTCTTTCTCAAGATTCACTTGGTGCGGGTAAAACTGCTTCAAGGCACCGTGACTATAAATCACCGGGATCTGCTCATCCTTATAAGTAGTTTGCAATAATTCGTAATAAGTTGTGCGGGCTTCTTTGGACATGTGCTTGATGTCTAATAATACGCGCCTGCCATTTGTTTTACTTAACAAAAGGTCTATTACCTTTTTCCCTAAATCAGTAATTGGCGGCTCATTGTCGTTGTGGCTATATTCATAATCGCGCATCCCATAGGTTTGGTCAACCAGCTCGCCGGCAGGACCCATTAAGCTCTTCGCATGGGTGCAGAGGCCGTTGTAAAAATGATGGGCAAGCGAAATAAAAAGCGGAGGTGATGGCCATTCCTTAACTGTTTTTACCCTTTCACTCACATTGTCCCATGCACTGACATTACGTGGATCTTTGCCGTTGCAAAAAACATGCGCTCCTTCTATTGTAGGAATCACCAACAGGTTAGCGGTAATGTCTTCCAAACCATTTGCATTCTCTATCATTCGGTAAGTCAAGTTACCACCTTCGGAACTCGCCCTGTTTAAAAGTTCTAAAAACTTGTACTCATTGCACAAATCTGTGAAATAATTATACGCCGGGCCTTTGATATACTTGATGCGTTCATTTCCTATCAAACTGGCAAACTCGCCAATATACCTTTCTACCTTGTCTGGAAATTCTTTTCTTGTTTCAAAAAATAATGCTTCAATTGGGTACAGGGAGGTTAACACTACTTTCACCTGACCATCGACAAGGTTTTCATAAGCCGCTTGCCGGTACCTGCTAATCCCAACCAAATTTTCCAAGGCCTTATCCCCGTCATTGAATTTATCTTTGGTCCAAATACAGGATCGGTCGGCATATTTTTTTGGATTCAAATTGCTGTAAAAACTATTGCCATAAGGCTTAATAGTTGAGTGAGAATGAATATCGATAATGGGGGTTGAACTTGGCATAATAGGATAATAGGTTAAATGATTTTATCCCAATTGAAAGCTGGGCCTATGTCCCATTTATCGCTTCTAAAATTAACATGACTGCAAATGCCTTTAAAAGCCTTTGCTTCTTGCAATGTGAAGAGAGAAAATCTTTTATTTGCTGGAATGAATTGATGTGGAATGTTATACTTGCCTGTTAAAAATAATAACAGCCCCCTTATGCTCCTGTACTGCGCTTCTGTGAACGATGCAAAATATTCAAACCCTCTATATTTGGGTACTTTATGGTAAAGGGCGGTCTCAGCAAGTGTGCAATAAACATCAGTGTCTCTATAGGTGGTTACTAAATTATTGCCAATTAATTTTAAAGGCCCAATATTGGAAATTTCTATCGCAATGGTTTTGGCGCTCATTTCAGTATTGCCACCTATGGTATTTTTGCCTAAGTGGTACGACCAGAATTTGGAGGCCCATAGATTGTAAATATCCCCGTTCCTGCCAATTACAAAAGGCACAGATACATGGTTACCCGGTTGTGTTAAAGTAGATATGTCACCCTTAAGATAACCGGCGGTAAAATGCAACACGATTTTCTCTTTTGGTTTCACCTCTTCAAAATAAAACGACTTGTCTTTATTTTCCCGAATACAATCTATTAAGGATAATGACTGTCCTGTGCCAGGAATAGACACATTGAAATTTTTTAAGGTAAACTTTTTACCAACGGCATCTATGCCGGTGTTTTTAAATCCCAACTCATGGGATGGAATACTTGCAGCTTTCATGATGATTGATTAAATTAAAATATCTTTTTTTGGAGGCCTGTAATTGTTCTATTAAGTGTATCCTGATACTGTAAAATTTTTAATACTGTGTATTCATCTGTCAAACCAAGGGATAATTTTTGAATTAAAAAAGCGTATTTCTACGCTTTTTTATATGTGATAAATATTGTATTGATTTTTGGGAGGGTATTGTTTTGCTCAATTCCTCAAATTAGGTTTAACAATTTGTTTTTGGGGTAAAACAATCATTTCATAACGTAATCTGACCTATTAACAATATTTAGCATAAAAAAACCCGAAACTTAAAATAATTCCGGGTTTACTATGGCAAAGTGAATGGATTTAATTCACCATTAATCTCTGCGAATATTTCTGTTGACCACTTGATACGGTTACCAAATAGAGTCCCTTATTTTCAATATAAAAAGAAGGATTTGGAGAATTGATCTTTTGACTGATAATTAACTGTCCGAATATATTAGTCACTTCAATCTGGCCTTCTGATATATTACCTGGAAGACTTAAATTAAACAGGCCTGTTCCTGGGTTAGGGTATGCCTGTATCTGAGGCGATAAAATCTCAGTTTTGCTGATATTAGAACTTGGTTTAACACGATTATTCAAGTAAGTAACGGTTGTTTTTGACGCCTTGCTCACCTCCATAGTCATAATCTTCCTGCTCAAGTCAAACCATTCATAACGGTAGCTGATGTCCGTAGGCGAAATTGAATCTTTACAGGTGGTTCTGTAAACATTGGTATGTGTTGCTGCAGGTAGCTTCAAGGTGCCATAACCATCATATTTTACAATCACGTATCCCTTGGTACTTGAAATAGAATAATAGGCTTTGAAAGATGTGTTGAAGGCCATCGGGAATTTCAGCATCTTGCGGTATGTACTGTATGGATATGCACCACTTAAAAGCGAAGCAGCTCCCATGTAGGAGAATTCCCACTGGTCCTTATAATAGTGTTCTATATAAGTTTCATTAGAGGCGGCATAATATTCCGCAAAAGTGACATTGGCTTTTGGGAAATCAAAGGAAAACGAAGTACTCCCACCTTGTGACACCACAACAATTGAATCGGTAGGGTCGGCGGTAAGACCAGTAAAATCCCAGGTAACACCATTGCCAGTGGGTACGGGGTTGGGACTTAAACTTTGCCCACTTACGTAAAACCTGTCCTTGTTAATGAACCCCCAATTGACATAAGGAATGCTGGGTTGGGCGATGATTGAAATGGCTGAAAAACAGCATATAAGGTATAATATTTTTTTCATGATTGGTTAAAAATTTATCAAAGATATATAATTGGTTTGATAATGTATCGAAAATGAATAAAATATGTATATGAAAGACTAGTATTCAATTCATTATTAACCTATACGTTTTTGATGCACAACATTAGCGGCTGATTTTGAGAATTGACAATTGAATAATAGACATATCTTTTACATTTCAGTAATATGCTTTGCTTCAATAGAAATTTTACAAATAGCATTAAAAAGGATTTATCCAGCTTTTTTATAATTTCTCATGGTGCTCATTTGTCTTAAAACTTATTTTTATCAAACTATCTTTATTCTTTTTACCATTCCAAAACTTTGAGGATTTTTTAACAAAACACCAGTATTCTTCTGTTGCAATAGCCCAGTGAATCTTTGTAAGCTCTCCCTCATTGCACAGTTTAAAAATAGACATTTTCAATTAAATTGCTTTATTTTGGTAGCTGCTATTAAATCCTGTGGTTTTGCCATTTCTTACCTGTTATGAATGTTTCTGAGGTTTTTGGAATGTTTGTTATCAGTAGCAACACCGACAACGGCACAAAAGTCGTAGGTAAATTGACATTTTGCTTTTGATAAATGAATAACATAGTTACTAATGACCGACCACCTAACATAGTTTTAAATACGGGGGTAAATTCTCCTAATAAATCACCACTTTACTTACCCATTGGGTAGAATTTCCTTTTATTCCCCTGAGGAAATAGATTCCATCAGGCAAATATTGTAAGTTAATTATCATTTGTTCTTGTGAAGAAACAATGTTTTCCTGGATCAAAATCTGGCCACTTATTGAACACAATTGCACATTATCTGTTGATTTGTTGCAGTCATTATTTAATATCAGTATGCTTCGGGAAATTTCGTTAAAAAATACAAAAATTTTACAAGGTTGGTGGCCTTCTATATAACTTGTTTTGACCAATACGGTTTTTAAGATCGTATCATTAAGGCAGGAATTATAACCAATGAGCTGAACACTATAAGTGCTGTCTTTAGAATAGGTATGTTCCGGTTTGGATGCTGTGTCGGTATTGCCATCCCCAAAGTTCCACTTCCAGCCTTTGACAGGCGCCACGCTATATGCTGACGCAAAACTAACTTTCTTATTTTGTATGGTATAAGTAAAATCTACCTTAGGCGATTTACAATCCACCTGTATTTGTTTCTCCACCGAGTCCTTTCCGCAAGGATTTTCAGAAATCAATTTCACTGTATAGGTACCCTTCTTTGTATATACATGGTTGGGTTGCCTTGAGGTGTCTGAGTTACCATCACCGAACCTCCAAACCTGTTTAACCGCCTTACTTGAAGTATTGGTAATAGTGATAGCCAATTCATTGATAACAACTGTAAAATTGCTCTTTGGCTTGTTACAGTCATTTCTTATAATTTTCTCTGTACTATCTTTTCCACACATATTTACAGATAACAACCTCACCTTAAAATTACCTGTATCAGCATATGTATGGACAGGGTTGCGTGAGGTATCGGTATAACCATCCCCAAAATGCCATAAACGGGTTTTTGCATTGAGGGATGAATCGAAAAACTGCGCTTTATTGCCGGTAATGATGTATGAAAATTTAGCCTGTATGATACAACTCAAGTCAATAGTATGGCTGGCTGTATCCTTGCCACATTGGTTAGCGGCATACAAGCGTACAGTGTAAATACCCTTTGAGGCATAATAATGCTTGATCTGCTTTACTGAAGCAAAGTTGCCATCACCAAAGTCGTATTGCCAGTTGGCAACCGCCAGACTTGAAGTGAAGGCGGAAAAACTGATGGTATCACTACTGGCAGTATATGAAAAATCAATTATAGGCTTAGGGCATTTAATGTTTATTGTCTTCGTAACAGAATCTTTACCACATACATTCTCAGACACAATTTTAACCTGGTAATTGCTTGTAGCAGCATAAGTGTGAATAGGATTCTTAGAAGTGTCTTTCTGGCCATCCCCAAAATACCAGGTGCGTTTTAAGGCGAGTATAGATGAATTAAGGAACCTGACATTCCTGTTCGTATCGTTATATGAAAACCCGGAAGACGGCAAGCTACAATTAACAAAAACCACTTTTACAATGCTGTCATTCCTACACGCCCCTTTTAAAACCAGTTTAACATTGTAATTGCCATTATTTATATATTGGTGGTTGGGCTGTTTTGAGGTATCGGTCTGCCCATCCCCAAAATACCATTTACGATTTATATAGGTTGAAGACGAATCAAAAAATTGCACCTTTCTGCCTGTTACATTGTATCCAAACTTTGCTTTGGCGATACAGTCGAGATAAAGCGTATCCCTGGCACTATCCCTACCACATTGACTTTCTGCAATCAGCCTCATTACATACACACCTGCCGATGTATAAGTGTGTATCGGGCTTTTAGATGTATCTGATTGCCCGTCACCAAAATACCATTTCCTTTCGTCGGTATACACATTTCCTGAATCCTTAAAAGTTAATGTCTTATTGACCCTCGTATAGCGCAATTTTGGTTTCGGCTTAGGGCATGGATCAGTAAAATTATATTTGCAGAGAAAAGCTTCCCAGCTTCCCTTTGATATATATTTAAATTTTGCTACCCTGAAGGCTGTATCCTTAAACAGATCTGCACCCCCGCCAATAACACAATCCCCGTTAGGTGATACATCAAGGCAAACCGGGCCAAACGTCTGGCTTTTTCCACCAACAGTGCCTTTCGAGCAATAAAGGGAGGTATCCATTTTTACCAGGAAAAAATTACGGGAGTAAATGCTCCATACCTCCACACTGTCTAGCAGGAAGGCATCGCTACCCAGTAAATACAGGTAGTTGGAATTGTTGTCCGATCGAATTTGGTCAACAGAACCCAATGTCGTGTATTCTTCCCTCTTTTTAAGCATATTTCCGGCGGTATCCATTTTGATCAATGAGGTTTCATAACCATAGGAAGGTTTGAAAGACTTGCCAAAAACATTAGCGGTAAAAGCGAAGGAACAATATGTTGAAAGATAAAGTTTATTGTCTTTCCCATACTTCATCGCCCTTATAAACTGGTCACTCGGGCCATTAACCGATTTTTTCCAGATAACATTCCCTTTTTTATTAAACTTGACTATCGCTCCATCATAACCTAAAGTACATGGTATCTTCATGTGTTTCGATTTAAATGAATCTACAGAATTGATCTTTTGGATAGTCATAATCATATAAAAGTTACCCATAGGATCAAAATCCAGACCATGTACCTGATCGGCGCTGATGGTTCCCCCTACCTCGGCCCATTTCCTTGCACCGGTATATGAGTTGAAGGTACAAAGGAAAATATCATTATCCCCCCTCCCGGTAAATGTATCATTGCCAAAATAAAACTTGAACACTCCATTGAAATGACCAGCCACCGCAATTATTGAATCCTTGGCATTGTATTCCAGGAACAAAGGCAGGGCCCCGCTTGCGCCTTCATTGATATTAATGCCCCAAACGCCATTCCCGTTCAAATTCGTCTTTACAAGGAACGATCTTGTAGAACCGATGTTGGGTGTAGTCAATGTAAGACTGCCAAATGTTATTTTACCATCATAATAGGTCCCGCTTAAATACAGGTAACCCTGTTTATCATATTTTATTCCGTAACCTACGGTTGAAGACCCGCTACCAAAGCCTTTAAGGTATTGGAGCTGGCCCTGCGAATTGAATTTTGCCAAAAACAATCCACCGAATTTCATAACAAGTGTCGTGCCTTGGATATTAAGTGTATCATTAACAAAACCTGTCGCATAAATATTACCAACAGTATCAGTTGTAATTGCACGTATGTACTGGTCATATTTTCCACCTCCACCGGTTAACCAGGCCCATTTTTGTGAGAAAATATTTTGGTTGCAAAATACTAATAGAAAAAGTACAAGTACATTTTTGATAGAAACTTCTTTGCTCATTGGAGAAAGTCAAATTTTAAGATTATTACAAATTTACAAATTTTTCACTAATACACTCCGATAATAATAACAATCACAAGGCAGTGAGTCTTCCCTACTCTTTATTATGTTAACTTTTAAGCTGTTACTTTATAAAATAACTTTGTCTAAGCACCCAAATCGAACACCATCCAAAAATAAGCATTTTCATTTAAATTGTTTTATGTTGGCAGCCGCTATAAAACCATTTGGCTTTGCTATTTCTTACCTATTGTGATTGAATGGAAGGTGTTGGGAAGGTTTGTTGCCTACGAGAACACCGACAACGGCAGAACATAAATATCTATTATAAACTTCTTTTCCAATCATTAGAAACTTTGACTCAAACTGCACATTTATTCCTTCTGCGTATCCTGCGTAACTCACGCAGTGTTATTTTATGTTTGCTATAGTCCGTTATTTCTAAATAATTAATTAGCAAGAAAAATGGTTTTGGTTCATCAAAGCATAAGCTATGGGATAATTCAGTTTTATAAGGGCCTATAGAAGCGCACATATCATAGAAATAATTTCCTTCCACAAATTCAAGTCTAGAAATTGTTATCTCATCCCCGAATTTTAAATCATCACAAATTCTGATATAAATGTTCATTTCAGCATTTGTTTTCTTATTCTTCATGAACAAACAGATGATAGAGCCTTTTAGAGGAAAAGACTTATGGACATCGGGGTTCTCTCGATTTAAATAAACATGTAAATAAGTACTGTCATTATAACCGGAGTCGCGATTATGCCTTAATCGCCACGATTTAAGTTTCTTATAAAAACTATCATTAAGGATGGCGTTCCGTTCATTCTTTAACTGTATCTCTTTAACTTTTCTAAGTGAAATACCTTTTTCGATATTCTCAACTCTGATACGATAGTTTTGCAAAAGGCTATCTTTCTCTATAACCTGTAATCTGTAAAAAATATCCAGAAAGGGAGGAAATCTATGCTGAGAAAGACAAGTATTGGAGAGTGACAAAAAGCAAAAAAGGATTAATCTCATTTTAAACATTGCTGAATGATTATTTATTCAAAATACATTGATTTTTTATAAAATTCACTTTTACCGCAATTTGATATTAATTTTTCTTTCCTTAATTCTTAACACCTTTCAATTTCCTTTTCACACCAAAAACATTTAAAATTTTAGAAATTGTTGCAGGTCGTTTTAAAATGGCATTATTAATATATGACTTCAATTCTTTAGGGGAAATGGCTTTATCATCTACTTGAGCATTCTTTAGATCCTCATTTGAAATATTTAAGGAATGCTCTAATCCTAAGTAATTAAATCTTTTAAAGATATGGTTCACAGTATCAAACACTTGCAAACTATCAGAT
>JBBQIF010000094.1:0-8812 GCA_038324665.1 Bacteroidia bacterium | reverse complement strand
TGAAAATTTAGATCGAATAATTTCCTTTTATCTTTATAATCATTGCGGTTAACATGTTGCAGTTTCATGCCATTTTTAAGCGCAAGTCGTTCATAATGGTTAGGTGCCCGATCTTCATTGCCACGGATAAATGCATGCGTTTTAAAACCGTATTCCCTACCTGCAAAAGCTGTTGCCACAACATGATTGCTATAGGCTCCGCCAAAAGTTACAATGGTTTCAAATTTATTTTCCATTAAATAGGCTATCACATATTTCAGTTTTCGCCATTTATTGCCACAAACAATAGGATGAATGAGGTCATCCCTTAAAATAGAAACATTTTTTAAAGGCAAGAATTTTTTAAATTCAATGGATGCTATTTTACTTACTTTATATATATCCATTTGCGGTTGCAAAGAAAGATAATTTTAGCAAAAAAATAATTTGAAAAGAAAAAATGATAAGTTTGCCAAAAAAAGAATAAAATGATAGTATATAATGTAACTTGCAACATACCTGAAGAAATTGAAACTGAATGGGTGCATTGGATGAAACATGTGCACATACCTGAAGTTATAGCAACAGAAAAGTTTACAAGCTTTAGAATGCTTAAATTACTCACTGTAGTGGATGATAATGAAGGAGTGAATTATGCAGTTCAATACTACTGCAATACCATCGATGACTTCAATGAGTATGTTGATAAATATGCACTGGCTTTGAAGGCAAAAACCTACGATAAATACGGAGATAAAGTCCTAGCCTTCAGAACCCTGTTGGAAGAGATTTAAATCTCGATATTTATCAAAATTTATAAGGGACTTAGGAAACGTGCGCTGATAAATGCGTTGACCTAGAATGTATGGACAAAACAGGAATAGGAGACGTACTTACCAATTGTTGAGCATAAGTACCCATAAAGAAACTGTTAGTACTCTCCATTTCTGTCATTATGGAAATCATGTCGCAGTGGTGCAATACCGCAAATTTAATGCAGTCTTCAGCAATATTATTGCCATAACTTTCGTCAAAACTGGTCTTGATTCCTTCGTCTTTCAGCAAGTTTTCTACTTGTGCGGCGTATTTGGCAAGTTTAATCCTAGATTCTTCGGTTTTTAATTTGCTGACACAGAAAATAAGGACTTCTGCATCGAAGCTCTTAGCCAAAATAGTTACCCAGTTTACTTTTTGCCTTGTTTCATCACTGTCATCAATTGGAAGCATTATTTTTTGGAAACTAGAAGAACTTTCAGTTTCATTTTGAAGTGTGATGACAGGGCATTTTGAGGTACTAACGACCTTGAAAGCATTGCTTCCTACCCATAATTGTTGGAAACCTGTAACTCCGTAGGCTCCAATAATTATCAAATCAATGTTTAATTCTGTTTCCAGTTTTGTTATCTCTTTGTGCACAACGCCTTTTCTTTCAAAATAATCGAACTGGATGTTTTCTTTGGAACAAATTTCTTTAATTGTATCTAAAACCTCAACAGTTGATTTTTCGTTTTCAACGTGAGCTATGTTAAGCTTAGCATCATATACTTTGCAGAAGGTAATCGCGGTCTTTAGGGCTCCCTTGGCAGATGGCGAAATAACGAATGGAACAAGGATGTTTTTAATTGTATGCATAGTGAGGTGGTGTATTTATTATAAACAAATTAAGTTGTTTTTATCTTATAAAACCAAATTTACTTATAAATTGTTTTAAATAGATGAATAATAACTGGATAGAAATAGATAATAAATTGACTAAAACGTTTAAATTTGGGTCATTTGTAGAGGCCATCACCTGGATGAACCATGCGTCTGTTTTTATTGATAAATTGAATCATCATCCCGAATGGACTAATATTTATAATAAAGTAACGGTAACCCTAACTACACATGATGCCGGGAATACAGTAACCGATAAGGACAGGCAACTGGCAGCCATTCTGGACAATATTGTATAGAAAAGCGTTAAGTTTGCGCTGAATGCCAGGTCTATATATCCATATCCCCTTTTGCAGGCAGGCCTGTATTTACTGCAATTTTCACTTTAAAACAGGTACTTCCCAAATGGAAATCATGGCAGAGGCAATTTGCAAAGAAATTGAATTACGCAAAAATGAGCTAGCAGAACCTGTTGAGACAATCTATTTTGGCGGAGGAACGCCATCTTTTATGCCGGTAGAAACGGTAGATAAAATTATTGACGCTGCAAGGTCAAATTTTGACATTTATCAATTAACCGAACTCACTTTGGAAGCCAATCCTGATGACATTACGCTGGAAAAATTAACACAATGGAAAAAAAGTGGTGTTAATCGTCTAAGTATTGGGGTACAAAGTTTTTTTGACAATGACCTGAAATGGATGAACAGGGCACATAATGCAACAGAAGCTGAAAACTGCATAAAACTGGCCTTGGCTGAAGGTTTCGAGGTAAGCATAGATTTAATTTTCGGATTGCCTGAAAGTAATAACGCGCAATGGCAGCAAAACCTTGAAAAGGCAATTGCATTAGGTGTTCATCATTTATCGTGTTATGGCCTTACCTTAGAAGAGAATACGCCTTGGAAAAAGTTAATTGAAAGGGGAAAATACAAGCGCCCTGATGAAATCTCAACTGCGGAGCAATTTGAAAATACGATGGATTTTCTTGGTAATAATGGCTGGGAGCACTATGAAATTAGCAATTATTGCCGACCTGGTTATATGGCGAAGCACAATACTGCTTATTGGCAGCAAAAAAAATACTTGGGTTTTGGTCCTGCAGCACACTCTTTTAATGGGATTGAAAGGAAATGGAATATTGCTGATAACCTAGCTTATATGCAATCAATAGAACAAGGCGCATTACCCATGGAAAAGGAGATGCTAACCCCTGTTAACAATGTGAATGAATATTTGATGACTGGCCTTAGAACCCTGTGGGGTGTTGATTTGCAGAAAATAAAAGAAATGGGTTTTTATAACAATGAAATGCAAGCCAGTATTGAAAAATATCTTCAGCAAAATATGCTTAAAAAGGAAGGGAGCATAGTTACTTTGACTGATAAGGGCAAAGTATATGCAGATGCTATCGCCGGGAATTTGTTTGTTACTTAGAATCTATAATGGTAAAATCATGAATGTAGAGGAAAGGAAATTAGCATTTGTTGGTTAATTATTGGTATTTATAAATTGTGCAAAATCAGTGCTTGATGGTTTCCAAGTTTAAACCAACTTCGTTTATATAAATGGACATTCAATCCCTTCAGGGTCATATTGTCATTTTGATTGCTGTTTTATAAACATTTGAACCCATCGGGTTCAGAGGAACCTATAAAAATGAAGGTAGGTTTGTCGAATTCAAATTATGCAATAGGTGATTGGCTTAAAGTATCCGACCCTGAAGGGGCCGTATGTTTATTGCAATTATGTTTAGAAATAGACACAAACCAAATGGGGTCGAATGATTTTCCGTATTTTTCGAGGATCAATAATTTAACATTCAGCTTGGAGTATGACCCCTTCTGCGTGAAGGATAGCAACGGAAAGCCCGGACCCCGAACCGTGCTCTGCTCTGGTTCGGGGGAGGACTTATAGTGGATAGCCTGACCCCGCCTTAGTGGGGGCACGCCCAAATAAATTTCAGAAATAATAATTACGTGTTAACGATTTTTGGAATGATAAATTACCTTCCTTTACTGTATTTCTTTACAGCATTGAAGATGGCCTCTGCTATTACTGCCTGACCGCTATCTTTGCTCAATGTTTTGCGGTCGGAGGCATTGGTTAAAAATCCGGTTTCGATCAATACGCCCGGCATGGCAGTTTTCCATAATACAAGGAAACCGGCCTGTTTAACACCCCTGCTTTTAAGTGCTGTATGAGATTTGAATTCGCCTTCCACATGGCTTGCGAACTTAGCACTTTGGGCCAGAAAAGCATTTTGCATAAGCGTAAGTATGATATGACCAGCTGGTGAATTGGGGTCGAAACCATCGTAAGCCTCATTGGTTTTATAATCCTTTTCTAAAAGGATAACATTGTTCTCTCTTTTAGATACGTTGAGGTTGTCGCCAGACTTATGCAAACCCATTAAATAGGTCTCAGTTCCGCTGGCTTCTTTATTGTCGTTTGCGTTGCAGTGTATGCTTATAAAAAGGTCGGCATTGTTTTTGTTTGCAATATTGCCGCGCTCACTTAACTCAATGAATTTGTCTGATTTACGGGTATATATCACTTTAACATCCTTAAGGCTGTCCTCTATCATTTTGCCCAATTTTAAGGCAATGGCCAAAGTAACTTGTTTTTCTTTGCTATCGCCCCCATTGCAACCCGGATCATTGCCGCCGTGTCCTGCATCTATCACTACCACATTGAAAATGTTATCAGCATGGTTAAATGATGAACTGCCTAACAATAAGACCATCAACGCTATCATTAATATTTTCTTGTTCATATTTCTCATGGTTCACTATTTTGCCTTAGTTTTGTGCAAATTTCGGCATTTATTGTTTTTATCTTCTTTTATTAAAACTAAAATTACCCCTCATTTATTGTGGATAATGGTGTTTGCGTGTTACTTTCTGTACACTAAGCCTGCGATTTGCCAGAATACTATAAACAAAGATTCAGCCAAAACTATTTTGCCTACTGATTCTGTAGTCACTAAAACTGTTGCAGATACTTTCAGAATTGCAAAAGATGCCATTGACGCCATTATTGATTATACGGCGGATGATTCAATCATCATAGACAATAAAACAAGGCGGGCATACCTGTATGGCAATGCAAATGTTATATATGACGGTATGAACCTGAAAGCTGCCTTGATAATAGTTGATTTTACTAAAAGAGAATTATACGCAAGGGGAATTATGGACAGTGCTGGTAAATATTTGAGTCGGCCCCATTTTAATGATGGTGAGCGCGAAACGGATGCCGATACCATGATTTATAATTTTGACTCTAAACGTGGAAGAACATACGGTATTGCCATTAAAGAAGGCGAAGGCTATATTCTTTGCAATAAAGTGCTGCGTGATAATGATAAAAGCATTTATAGTGATCTTGCAAAATATACCACTTGTAATCTTCCACATCCGCACTTTTATCTTGAGGCAACTAAACTTAAGATTATCCCGGATAAAAAAATACTCTTTGGTCCGTCTAACTTAAAAATAGAAGATGTTCCTACCCCTTTATTTATCCCTTTCGGAATGTTCCCTACGAAAAAAGGACAGAAATCAGGGCTAATTCCATTTGAATATGGATTAAGTGGTAACTACGGCGCTTATCTGCGGAATGTTGGTTATTATTTTGGCATCAGCGATCATTTTGACCAGACCATACAAGGCGATATTTATTTCAGAGGTAGTTGGCGATTGGCTTCCAATACCCGTTATGCTAGTCGTTACCATTACAGTGGAGGTCTTTCACTTCAGTTTTCCAAATTTTTGAATGGTGAGCGCGAAGATCCCAATTTTAAGACTAATAACGTCAAATCATTCAGTATAGAATGGAACCATTTGCAGGATGCAAAAGCAAAACCTGGAACCAATTTTTCGGCTCATGTGAATATCCAAAAAAACAATGCTGCAAAACTAAATTCACCTAATCCTACAACAATTGTTGCCAATCAATTCAACTCTTCTATTTCATATTCGCAGGTATTATTTAAGAATAAGGCCAATTTTTCTCTGGGTGCAACACATTCACAAAATACGCAAACGCGAGGGTTTGCAATGTCCCTCCCAACCGTTAATTTTAGTGTGCAAAGGATAACACCTTTTTCCAAGCCGGATAAATTTGGAAAATATAAATGGTATAAGGATTTAGGGGTAAGTTACCAAGTGAATGCTGAAAACAAGATTGATACCCGCGATAGTATTTTCTTCTCGGGGCGTCCAGCAGAAGACCTAGCCCCGGGATTGGTATCTCTATTGGCCAAACTTCCTCCCGGTTTCCTAAGGGAAGCAGACAAGTTTAAGCAAGGCATCGTGCATTCTGTGCCTATTACTTTAGGCTCCTATAAATTTATAAAAAATCATTTCTCTCTCACCCCCACACTGAATTACACAGAGTATTGGTATTTTAAAACAATTACCAAGGAATGGAACCCATTCTTGAAGAAGGTGGATACATTTTATCACGGAGGATTTAGCCGAGCCAATGAGTATGGTGCAGCGGTGAATGTAGGTACTCAGGTTTTTGGCACTTTTCAGCTCAATGGAAAAAAAATAAGTAAAATACGACATACCATTACGCCGAATATGGGGTTCAGTTACCGTCCAGATTTCAGTGAGGAAAAGTATGGAATTTACCACACAATACAGGGAGATTCCGCTAATACTGAAAATAGAAGAGTGAAATATTCAATTTATGAACAAGGTATTAAGGGCGGACCGGGACGTGGTCCTAGTGGTTTGTTCAATTATTCTATCGGAAATAACTTGCAAGCTAAAGTCTTAAAAAAAACAGACTCAAGTTCTAAATATGAAAATGTAAGCTGGCTGGAGAATTTATCTGTGGCTGGTAATTATAATTTCCTCGCAGATTCCCTAAGGTTATCTAACATCAGCGCCACTGCATTTACCACCTTGTTCAAACAACTGCGCATTAATGGAAACGCTAATTTAAACCCTTATACACGGCAAATGGATTCCAATGGCAGGTTCAATTATATCAACAGATTGGAATGGCAGGAAAGTAGGAGAGTTGGTACTTGGACTAACGCCAGCGTTCAACTTTCCACCCAGTTCAATGCGGATATGTTTAAAAGGAAAAAGAAAACGGATACTACGGGATTGGTAAAATCTGAACAAGACAAGCTGGAACTTGCAGATATGCAAAGAGATCCTTATGGTTATGTACGATTTGATATTCCTTGGAGTTTTAATGTAAATTATTCCATGAACTATTCCAGGTTAAACTATAGAACGCAGTACTTGCATACTTTTAGTTTTGGAGGTGATTTTAGCCTTGCACCCAAATGGAAAATAGGTTGTAACAGTGGATATGATTTTTTGCAAAAGAAAATTGCTTATACCCAGTTTAGTGTGAGCAGGAGCCTTCATTGCTGGGCTTTAAGCTTTAACTGGATTCCTGATGGTATTCGCAAAAGTTTTACCTTCTCACTGCATGCCAATAGTAGTATGCTACAGGATTTAAAAGTAAATAAGCGAAGGTATTGGTTCGATCAATAAATAATAAATCAAATTTAAAGTAAGCGTTTTGTTTTTTTGTACCTGTTTTTTTTCAAATATTTTGAGGTAGTTTTATCGTTCTAATCATTGCTATTGCTAGGTATTTTTAATTTTCACAAGGGTCAATTTTATAAAAGAAATTATTGTTGATAAACTATACTGTTTATTGGGAAATAATAAGTATTTTTGCACTCTTTTTTTGCAATCTATGACACTAATTAAATCAATATCAGGCTTCAGGGGAACAATTGGCGGTAAACCGAGTGATAACCTTACACCTGTGGATATTGTAAAATTCTCTTCTGCTTACGGTGAATGGGTAATCGCCACCAAAAAGGGTAACCTTATTGTAATAGGTCGTGATGCTAGGATCTCAGGTAAAATTGTTTCTGATATTGTGTCTTCAACCCTTATGGCGATGGGTTTGAATGTACTGGACCTTGGGCTTTCTACCACACCAACAGTAGAAATGGCGGTTATTATGGAAAAGGCAGCCGGGGGTGTTATTTTTACAGCCAGCCATAATCCCAAACAATGGAATGCTTTAAAGCTATTGAATCATAAAGGGGAATTCATTTCTGCCAAAGATGCAGAAAAAGTATTGATGCTTGCTGATACAAATGATTTTTCTTATGCGGAAGTGAATACATTAGGTAGTTTATCAACCGATAATAATTATATTCAGAAACACATTGACGAAATATTAAAATTACCGTTGGTTGATGTAAAGGCCATCGCTGAGAAAAAATACAAGATTGTAGTAGATGCTGTGAACTCAACTGGTGGTATTGCAGTTCCAATGCTTCTCAGGGCGCTTGGGGTTGAAAATATCGTTGAATTGAATTGTGAGCCTACAGGTAATTTTGCGCATAATCCTGAACCATTGCCTGAGCATTTGTCTCAATTGTCATCAAAGGTGAAAAGCGAAAGAGCAAATCTTGGTATTTGTGTTGATCCTGATGTGGACCGCTTGGCATTGGTATGCGAAGACGGTGAAATGTTCGGTGAAGAATATACTTTGGTAGCTGTTGCCGATTACATCCTTAAAAATACAAAAAAGGGCAATACGGTTTCAAACCTTTCTTCTACTAAAGCTTTAAAAGATATTACAGAAAAAAACGGTGGTAAATATGCAGCAAGCGCAGTAGGAGAAGTAAATGTGGTGGAGATGATGAAAGAAACCAAAGCCGTAATCGGTGGTGAAGGCAATGGTGGTATCATCTATCCTGAATTGCATTATGGCAGAGACGCACTTGTTGGAATCGCTTTATTCCTTTCATCGTTAGCCAAATCGGGTAAAGGTTGCAGCGCTATGCGAGGCAGTTTTCCTAATTATATTATTTCGAAAAATAAAGTGGAGCTGACACCTGATATAGATGCGGATGATGTGTTGGAGAAAATAAAAGAACGGTATAAGAAATTTAATATTAATACAGTTGATGGTGTGCGTATTGATTTTGATGAAGATTGGGTGCATTTGAGGAAATCTAACACCGAACCAATCATCAGAATTTATGCTGAAAGTAAATCGGATACAACGGCCAGAAACTTAACAATGAAAATTATTAAGGATATTGGAGAGATAGCGAAGGGATAGCACACTTCGGCTCCGCTCAGTGTGCCACGGCTTCAATTAAACTAAGTGTAACTTTGGC
>JBBQIF010000093.1:0-8891 GCA_038324665.1 Bacteroidia bacterium | reverse complement strand
AACAAGGTGATTCAATACCGTTTTTGTAATATTCATATTTATAGTTTAATACAAATTTGAACAAAATTTCTGAATTTATTCAGAAAAACTTAGGTGCCCTTAGGTGACTTAGGTGGTTCAATAACGCCGAACTAATTATTTCAATGCAAATTTCTGAGTTTATTCAGAAAAACTTAGGTGGTCTTAGGTGGTTCAATAACGCCGAACTAATTATTTCAATGCAAATTTCTGAATTTATTCAGAAAAACTTAGGTGCCCTTAGGTGACTTAGGTGGTTCAATGGTTCCTAAATTATTATTTCATCTTTTAAAAGTCCTAATTATTGTTAAAATATTATCTTTTATCATTCCATTTTGTTCTCTAACATTTAATCCCTTTATTCGCATCAAATAAATCAACATAATAATATGATACAAATAGGAGAAGTTTACAAACACGAATTTTCTTACACTCAGGAAGAAGTAGATATTTTTGCAAAAGTAAGTGGCGACACCAACCCTTTGCATGTAGATGAAGCATATGCAGCTACTTCCATGTTCGGCAAACGCATTATGCACGGTTACTTGGGCGCATGTGTATTCACGAAAATATTTGGTACCCAACTTTATTGGGACGGCAATGTCTATTTAAAACAATCTTTGGTTTTTCTTAAACCGATGTATGCCGGTCAGCAATACGAAGCAGTGATTACTGTAAAAGAAATCTTTGCTGAAAAGAGCCGCATCCTTTTTGAAACCCAGATATTCGAGGCAGGCACAGAAACCCTTTGCACCACCGGCGAAGCGGTTATCCTGAACAAGAAACAATTTGTTTGGTAGGTTTCGTCGGTTTGGTAGAGACGCGATTAATCGCGTCTCTACCCACCACCACACAACCAAACGCAATTACCTGATTAACCCTTTGCGTTCTAAAACGTATTAAAACACCCTTGCCTATTGCTGCTGCCCCTTCCCTTCCTCTTTTTCCATGCCTTCATGAAACTGAAATCAGGTAGGTTGCCGAATGCAACACCAATGAATATATCTGCATCTCTCACGCTTTTTGTATAAAGAAATGAGGCGAGGCTATTGGTGCCGAAATAGAGTGGACCAATGCGAAAAGTGGAACCAATGCGCAAAGCCCTATAATCGTATTCTAAAAGTACAGGCATTGAGTATTCAAAGAAACGGTATTCCCATCTTGGGGCCACCATGATGGCACTCTGATAACGCGCATTTTGAGACAATTTTTTTCTTAGACTTTGGGTAATCACCCCGCCCATAAACAGATGTTTCGTAATCTGGAAATCCGC
Organism: Bacteroidia bacterium; assembly: GCA_038324665.1. Lineage (GTDB taxonomy): Bacteria > Bacteroidota > Bacteroidia > NS11-12g > UBA955 > JABMMZ01. Next base: position 7,600 of record JBBQIF010000093.1, on the reverse strand, counting down.
GCTTAACACCAAACGGGTTGGTAGGCCCACAACGTAGTTACCTTTATAGGTTCTTTGTGTACCAAAACGGTTAAGGAAGGAATCTGCCAAGGCCTGATAGTTTTCATTGCCAGTAGCCTTCCCTCTAAAAGCTGAATCAACATTAATCCCCATCGGACTATTAATAGTCACCTCATTAAAAGTAGCATCCTGATAAGTAATTTTGCCAATATCCATGATAGAAAACCCGAATTTACCGTAATACTTTGTCTGGTGCTTGCTATAACTTCCGTGGCGTTTGGTATCCTTTTTATTGAAAATGTAGGCAGCACCCAAATCAATGCCAGTGCCCTTCCCTACCTTATCGCCATAAGTTACCAGCATCATTTGTGCAGGCTGAAACACCACACTGTCCGGATTAATGGTTTTGAGTACTAAGCCTGAATTATGCATATAAAATCCCGGCAGGCCCCAATTTTTTTTCACCGTTACACCCAATATCAACTGTCGCTTCCATTCCAGTTGAATCACTTTAGAAAGGTTGATGCCTGCTGCTATCCTTGAATGCCCGACGACTGAAAATTCATTGATGGTATTTTGTCCACCCTGATCCAATGTTCGGAACTGACTAAAGGCTCCTTGCAAAGAATCAAACTCCTTGAAAGTAGCGTGGGCAAGGTTTTCCGGCAAGCGCGACATCCTAACACCTGCATGCGCAGAACTTACAAAACCTATGCGCCATGATTTTAATTGCACAGAGGCTGAAGGACCGTAAATATCAGCAGCTACTGAAACATGTTTGTTACTGCCATTCAACCTTTCATGAAGCCAGCTTCTATTGAAGAGCGCATTACCACCTTCCGTTTGGTAAGCAAAAGGAATATTATTATTGATGAGCTTGTAGGCCGAATAGGGCAACTTTAAAGTGAGGTAATTATTATTGACATTGGCCCAGATGCCACCTAAATTGACCTGCCATTTATAGGCACTGTAACCACTCAGGGAAGGATTGAGATGAAGGGAATGCACGGCACCATAATTGCCCACGCCCATTGAGGTAATATATTGCCCGTAACTTGCAAAGCTAAATGCAAAATGAAAGAGGAGCAATATTCTAAATGGGTGAATTTTCATGTGTGCTTACTTATTAGACGAAGTTTTTATAAAAAAAGTATCGCAAAATGAGTATTTATATATAGTTGGTTAATTTTCAGACACTTACGATAATTTTATAGGGCAATTAGCATGCCAAAAACAAACACTTTGTTAATGCGAAACCTCAATTAATGAAAAATGTACATTTTTGATGCTAATGTAAGTGGGGAGCTTACGAAATTGAAATTCAAATTACGATGAAAATAAATGGTTTTAAAGTAAGTAAGTTTGATATTTTTTTAGTTGCTGGTTTCCTGTCACTTTTTTTTCTTCTTCTTTATAATTTAGACAGAAAGCATAAGGATAATATTGAGTATAGGAAAGAAATAGGTGCTAAAGAAATCAATGGAAAAATTATCTTATTGAAAGAATTAAGTAGAGGACAAATTTATATAGAAATTAAAACAACTGACTCTATTGTTATAATCACGGGACTTCCTATTGCATGGGAATTTAAGGAATACAATATCATGGTTGAGGATAGTATGAGTAAAATGCCCAATAATAAAATAATGATATTTTATAAAGCAAATAATGGATTGTACAAAGAGATATTTAAATATGAAATATCACTTCAATGATCTCTTATTGGAAAAATAGCTAGCAGTTGCTCATTTGACAGATTCTAAATAAACCCAGAATTTGTTGAATAAAATAATGCCAAACATTCAACAAAAACAAGCGATTTTCTTTGATATTATCTCCAAAAATCGTACCTTTGCACCACTAAATTTAACATTCAAATGAGTACAGAAACAATTGCATACGTGCCTTATAAAGTTAAGGACATCACCCTGGCAGAATGGGGTAGGAAAGAAATTAAATTGGCAGAAGCAGAAATGCCGGGATTAATGGCCCTTAGGGCTGAATACGGCGCAGCGCAACCGCTTGCAGGTGCGCGTATTGCCGGTTGTTTACACATGACCATACAAACAGCAGTTTTGATTGAAACATTGACTGCTTTGGGCGCAGAAGTTACTTGGTCTTCTTGCAACATTTTCTCTACGCAAGATCACGCAGCAGCAGCTATTGCAGCTGCAGGTATCGCTGTATATGCATGGAAAGGTATGACAGCCGAAGAATTTGACTGGTGTATTGAGCAAACCCTTTGGTTTGGCAATGATAAAAAACCATTGAACATGATTTTGGATGATGGTGGTGACTTGACCAATATGGTATTTGATCGTTTCCCTGAGCTTGCTGCAGGTATCAAAGGTTTAAGCGAAGAAACCACCACTGGTGTTCACCGCTTATACGAAAGAATGAAAAAAGGCACTTTGGTAATGCCTGCTATCAATGTAAACGATAGCGTAACCAAATCTAAATTTGACAATAAATACGGTTGCAAAGAAAGTCTGGTAGATGCTATCAGAAGGGCAACGGATATTATGATGGCCGGTAAAGTGGCGGTTGTAGCCGGTTACGGTGATGTGGGTAAAGGTTCCGCAGAATCTTTGAGAGGTGCAGGTTGCCGTGTATTAGTGACTGAAATTGACCCAATCTGTGCGCTTCAAGCTGCAATGGATGGCTTTGAAGTAGTAACGATGGATGAGGCGGTTGGCAGAGCCAATATGTTTGTTACCGCAACAGGCAATCTTAATATCATTAAGGACAGGCATTTCAAAGGTATGCGCGATAAATCAATCGTTTGTAATATCGGTCACTTCGACAATGAAATTGATATGGACTGGATGAATAAAAACTATGGTTCTACCATGTACACCATCAAACCACAGGTAGATGTTTACAATGTAGATGGCAAAGAAATTATCATCTTGGCAGAAGGCCGTTTGGTAAACTTAGGTTGCGCCATGGGTCACCCTTCTTTTGTAATGAGTAATTCCTTCTCCAATCAGACTTTAGCACAGTTAGAATTATGGGCCAACCATAAGAACTACAAGAATGAAGTATATGTTTTACCAAAACATTTGGATGAGAAAGTAGCCAAATTACACCTGGCACATATCGGTGCTAAATTGGAAACACTGGATAAAGAGCAAGCTGATTATATTGGTGTGGCGGTGGAAGGTCCTTATAAGAAAGACACCTATAGATACTAGGATCCAGTTATTTGTTATTGGTTAATAGGGTTGGGAATCAGTTACCTTTATACATGCTCCAACTGTGATTGAATAATAAAAGATAACACAAGTGTTTAAAATAAATTTGAAAAACCTCCTGTTCCTGATTTGTTTATTGCCTCTTGCGGCAATGACTTCAAAAGAGCAGGAGGTTTTTTTATTGGGCGAAAAAGACAAACTTACGGTCATTGATGAGACAGACCATGATGATAAGAAAATAGATTCACTCATTGATTTTGCCAAGAAATACTTAAAAAAACCCTACTGTTATGGCAGTAAACCCCCTAAGTGTTTTGATTGCAGTGGATTTGTGCAGTATTGTTTTGCTAAATTTGGAACGGAGTTACCCCATTCATCACAAAGTTCAGCATTTCTAGGGAAATTTGTGAGCAAGTCACATGCCAGAAAAGGCGACCTGATTTTTTTTACGGGCAGGAACCATGATTCGGAAACTGTAGGGCATGTTGGGATTATTACAGAAATTAATGAGGACAGTATCTCTTTTATCCATGCCTCGGTGCAGTCTGGTGTTGTTATTTCGAATTCAGAACAAGAATACTACAAGAAGCGTTTTATGATGATTAAGCGTTTTAAATTATAAGCTGAAGTTGCTTTTAAAAATTTTAACGGCTATGGCAATTAAGATAACACCAAAGAATTTACGGATCACCATCAGACCTCCTTCACCCAGCAATTTCTCAATCCTATCCATTGATTTCAAAACGATATAAATAAATAGCAGATTTGCTATTATTCCCGCGAAAATATTAATCGCATAATAATCTGCCTTTAAAGACATGATGGTAGTGAGTGTGCCGCTGCCTGCAATAATGGGGAATGCTATAGGCACAATGCTGCCTGTTTTAGCATTGGGATCTGTTTTGAAAAAATCTCTACCTAAAATCATCTCCAGTCCTATAATAAAAATCACAATAGAACCTGCTAATGCAAATGAATGAATGTCTATTCCCATCAGGTTAAGGAATTGCTCCCCTACTAAAAAGAAAAGCGTCATCAATAATCCCGCCACCAGCGTAACCATTCCTGATTGTATCTTACCTATTTTTTGCCGCATGGAGACAAGAATTGGGATAGACCCAATGATATCTATCACAGCAAAAATCGTAAAGGTTACGGTCAATGATTCTTTAAAGTCGAACATGGTTTCAAAGGTAATAGAAAGCATTAATACTAAAATAATATTTGGGAACAAGCGCAAGACGGCAGCATAATTGCGTTGATACCAGTTGCTATTTCCGGGTAGCCAAGTCAACAATATTAGTTTGAATTGCCATTATTCACCTAAAGGATCTATAAACAGAATCTCCCTAATAAAAAGCCCCACATAAAATTATGCAGGGCTTTTCCAACTTAGATAAATGAAAATAAAAATTAACCTTTCTTCGCTTTCAAATTAATGCTTACCCTAATCTCATCATTGATTGCATTGTCTTTTAACTTTGCTTTCAAATCCGGAAATGCTGTGGTAGAGTGATAATTGATTCCCCAATCGAGGCGGTTAATAACTACGGTGCCATTTGCAGTAAGTTCTTCACCGTTTACATTCACTTTTGCTGGTATGGTAATGTTCTTCACCTGGTCTCTGAGAGTTAAATTACCTGAAATATTATGCGTATTTCCTGCGGAATCACTGTTCAAAGTGGTAACACTTGTAATTTCAAATTTTCCCATAGGAAACTTTCTGGTATCCAAAAAATCTACATCCTTCAAATGTCCCAGCAACATGGCATTCGTATCAGGGCTTAGAATATCTGAAACTTTTATAGAAGCGGCATCAATTGTAAATGAACCGGCAACTATTGCCCCATCTTTAATCTTCAGTTCACCGGTACTCAACTTTATGGTGCCATTGTGTTTATGTGATATCGCAGATCCTTCCCATTCCATTATGGATATTGTTGTATCTAACGCATAACTCGTACCGGTTGAATCTTCTGCTACAGATTGCGCAGCCCCTGCTTGTGTTGCACTGTTATTACAAGCAGACAATATCACGGCAGAAAAAAGAATATAAAATATTTGTTTCATTGGCGCAAATGTAATAACAATATTTGTTACAACAAATATCTATTACCTATCCATATATAACGTTTACTTATAAACTCAGCATTTGTGAATGAAGCATTGCCAGATGGGTTGCCCCCAGAGACGTGCAAATCGCTGAATGCCGCGTGTTGATTAACAAAAGCTGCACCAGTAAAATTAAATGAAACCGGTGTAAACACACTGTTCATTTCATCTTCAATGATGGCCATCCTTTGTGCTTCAGTGCAATAAGCCAAACAAGTAATGGCACCATTCTGTTCGGCAGATTTCTTTGCTAAGGCCAATGACTCATCTATGCTTTTCGTTTTCACTATACAAATCAATGGTCCGAAATATTCCTTCAGATAGGTTGCCTCATCTGCAGAATCCACAACCAAGGCATTCACAGATTTAATTCTTGCATTCTCAAATTCCGCATTGTCAACTTTCAGGTTATCATCATTCATCGCTAGGTGCCTTGAATGATTTTTTTTCACATCTTCAATCCGTTTTATGGTAGCATCATTTTGTATAGCACCAAGAGTTGGGGCTGCAGCTTTCGGGTTGCCCAACAATCCCTTAATCGATTCCAAAATTTTATCTTTCACCTCATCGAAACTTAAGTGACCGCTTTCACTTTCAATACCATCCCCAGGAATATAAATATTCTGAGGGGCAGTGCACATTTGACCACTGTACAAGGAAACAGAAAAAGCGATATTTTGTGCAACAGGATCAATAAGTTTAACACTTTCAAGCATCACTGAGTTAATGCCTGATTTTTCAGTAAAAGAAGTTTTATGGAGACTTTCAATATAGTCGCCCATCATATTACCTCCCGTATAATCAATCATCTTTACACTGGAGTGTTCCGCCAACAATTTTGTCAATGGTTTATCAGAGCTATCAATTGCCAATTGAATCACAGAAGTTGGTAAATTTTGCGCTTTCAGTTCGTTTTTTAATTCATCGATGAAAATGGCGATAGGGTAAACAGCTTTTGGGTGAGGTTTTACAATAACTGTATTGCCCGTTACCAAAGCCGCATAAATACCGGGAACGGAATTCCAGGTTGGGAAAGTAGAACAACCGATGGCAAGGCTTATACCCTTTGGAATGGCTTTGAAATTTTTATTTAAAGTAAGATCGAACTTGCCCATGTTCTTAGTCCATTCAACATTTGCAGGGTAGGTATTCAATTGCTCATGTGCAGTTGCAATAACTTCGAGTGCTCTATCGCAGGCATGAGGACCAGAAGCCTGGAAACTCATCAAAAAACTTTGACCAGTAGTATGCATGGTAGCATACGCCAATTCAAAAAAGCGATTTTTAACCCTATCGAGAGAATTGGTTAATACTTCCGTACGTTTATCAAGGCTCGTATTTTTCCAGATATTGAAAGCAGAGGTAGAATTATCAATTAAAGTATCTATGGTATATTGAGGGTATTTCAGTCCTATACCTGTTTGGAGGTAAGGAGAAACTTCTTCACCAATAAAATTTTCAGTAGCATCATCAACAAAAGTATAGTTAGAATTGAATCTTGCTTGGAAAGCGGCTAATCCGGCATCTTGTAAAGATTCCTCATAAGTTTTAGGGTTTTCGGGGTAGAAGGAGAAATATTTTCTTTCTCTATTTGATTTAATTAATTCAGCTAAATTCATGCGCAAATTTAGAGATTTTATATCAATGGTAGATAGGTTTTCGGCGTACTTTTTTATTGCTTACAAACTTTGAAGTAGCATGAAGATAAAACACTTCGAATTAGTGGTATTTACATTACAATTGTGATTTGTGGAGTGTAATTAAATTTCGGGAGTTCACTGTTTTTTCTAGGTTCCCACACCCCATGCAACTCGTGCTTTTAACTTGGTAACTCTGTGGTTTGGATTTCAATCACAATTTTGAATCAGATTGCAGGGATCACATGTTACATTATTGGGACCAATATTGTATGGGAATAGGTAAAAAAAAGGGCATAAAAAAACCCTGACGTTTACAGTCAGGGTTAATCAATAAATTTGGCAACGACATACTTTCCCAGTTTTAACACAAGTATCATCTGCGCTAAGGGGCTTAACTTCTCTGTTCGGAATGGGAAGAGGTGAACACCCTTGCTATAGTTGCCATAAAGATTTTAAATATCATTAAGGTCTAAGACAAAAATTGAAAGTAAGAGAAAAAAGAGTTGGTAAGTTTACGGGTAATTAGTACTACTCGGCACACATATTACTATGCTTACACCTATAGCCTATCAACGTGGTAATCTTCCACGACCCTTATAAAGAAATCTCATCTTGAGGCAAGTTTCGCGCTTAGATGCTTTCAGCGCTTATCTT
>JBBQIF010000092.1:0-8912 GCA_038324665.1 Bacteroidia bacterium | reverse complement strand
TAATTCAAGGTGAGTGCAGGGTCAGCAAAGAGGGTAAATTTACGGTCATTGGATATCTGGTCAGTTCTATTTTTGAGCTTTTTGTAGATCTGACCCAAGGTAGGCCATTCACCACCTATTTTAACAAATGCGCAATCACTCCAGAAAAATTTGTTGATGGCTAGATTGGCTTCTACATATACAATTCTTGAAGTGGTAAACATTGCAATAGCGCCTCCATTTGGTTGAGTGATAAAGTATTCCCCACCACTTTTATGAGTAGCATCATCATATTTCCCAATTGAGCAAGAAGCTGTAAATACGCAAGGGAGGTTATTTATGTTTTTCAAGCCATTTACCAATGGAATATCAACTACTTTCTCCGATGCCATATACTCCTCGCCACCATGCCCCATATAATTAAATATCAGTGTACCTTGCTCAAATTCCTTCTTAATGGCAGTTTGGGCGTCAGGATACCTTTGAGACCCCCCTAGGTTAAGTTGTGGATAGGCATCAAGGTAAACTTTCCTTACATTGATATTCTTAAAATTAGCATCCAGTCCATCGAAAATTTGTTCAAAATCACTCACGAATTGCTTTTCCCATGCATCATCTATATCATCCGCTAAAAAGGTAACGGCATTTCGCCAATCACCTAGAGATGTATTTTCTTTGTATTTAAATACTTTATTGACAAAACTATTCGCCTCTTCGGCGGTGGCAACAGGCAATCTTGAAACGGCGATTTCAAGTTTTTGATTATTGCTCCATTCTCCATCTGTAGGATCCAAAAAACCGAAAAAATCATCAGAACAATAGTAGGTATCATAACCCAGTAAGACCGGATCTCCTTCATAGGTAGGGATAAAATTATTATTGTTCTTTAATTTATCTTTATAATCATAACTGGCATCGCCCATTAGTAATCCATATTTCAACTGGTTAGCAGGGTTGGTATTATTGTAATATACCATCTTGAAAAAATCACGAATAGCCGATATATCCTGTGCGCCACTCGAAAATTCATTGTATATCGCTTGCGGTGTTGTTACCAGTACATCCATGTGGTCTCTTGACCTGTGAAAATTTGCAAGTTTATTGGCAGCATCCATAAATACCGGTGGAGCAATAATTATAAACTGAACAACCCCCGTTGCATGCAAATTCTGATTTTCAACTGCACCTGCAAAAGTTGGTGTCTTGAAGTTGCCATCATGTAATACAAATTCATGAATCTGTCCTGAGGTATTTTCTCTGAATACATTGGTGCCATTGTCAATAAAAGTGGCTTGTAACCTAACATTAACAGGATCACTAACATCGTAAATTTGCATTCCAGGGGCCATATTTTCCAAGCGGTATTCAGCAATAAGAGCAAGTTTCGAATCAACCGTTCTGAAAGGCATAAATCCTTCATTGAATATTAATTTTCTAGTACTGTGTATTTCAAAATAATTTAACCATGCTTTTGCACTCGAAATTACGGTATTATATCTAAAACGGAGATTGAAATTAGGATCGGAACTTGTAAATTTATAGCTAGCGACTCCACTTTCAGTAAAACAAGGAGGAGGATCGCCCTGCGGTTTATCAAAGGTTGATGAAGCTCCAAAAACGCCGTTAACATCTAAACTCATTGATGTAATGGCAGGGGCATTGCCAACCACATGGAAATAAATAGAACTTTGTTTAGATCCGTCAATATTGGCGACGGTGTGGTTAAAATTAAGAACGTTGCCAGCCTCAAATTTCTCGCCCACAACTATTCGCCCTTCCTTACAGATATTTTCAATTTCCTTTTCATAGAAATAATGGTAATCAAACCAGTCGTAAACTTTATCCGCTATCAGATTGTTACCGTCTGGCTTCTGGTTCGCAGGAGTCATCCTTTTACCTGCAGATCCGCCATAAGTTAAAAAGAAGTAGGTGTAATCAGAATAAATATTGGTAGTGTGCTCATACCTGTTTAAAAAGTAATTATATTTCCATTTATTTGGGCTTTGCGCATAAAGAATAATATAATCTGTTGTTAGATCAAATTTACCATCTTCTTCGCCAATCACCCTTATCGCATTTTCAGGCAAATCATCATATCTAAAATCCGCATTGACCTCAGAAAGCATGCCCCCATGCGTGCCATAAATTTTGATGGTCCTTGGGTCAATTGATGCTAAATTATTGATTCCAGCTGTGCTTAGCCAATTAGCATCCAATTTATACATGCCATCTTCCACTACTGAAAACCTTATCCATTGCCCGGAGGCTAAAACAGAAGTGCTAGCAGCCCTTTTAACATTATTTCCCTGTAGGGAAGTCGCAAATGGCATTCCTTCCATTAATTCGTATTCAAATCCAGTTAATTTATATATTCTACCACCTTCTTTTTTGAAAGGGCAAATATTAATGCCTGTGAAACCTTTAGTGCCTTCCATCGTATAATATATAGATGTTTCAAATTGATTGCCTAGCAGATTGATGTTTTCAGTCTTGAAAACCTCAAACCCTGCTAATTCAACATATTCAAAATTTGAAAACGAAACAGTATTTTTTGTGGAAGAAGGGACAGAAAATGAAATAGAGGGGAGATTTTTACCGTTAAACTTTGATTTGGAAATGGAAAAATCATTCAAAAGAGGGGTTATGGAGGTAGTATTATCAACCCATATTAATTTTTTTTGTGTGTTCGAGGCAACTTCTTGTGCAGTTATGGTGTTATTATAAAAAAGTGTGAAAACTATTATTATTGCTTGCTTAAACAAGGATTGGAGGAAATTAATTTTGAGCATTTGCACAAAGTAACGACACTTTTTTAAAAAAATTGTAAGAAAGTTTATAATTTTACAAAAAAAATATAATAAATTTGTATCAAAACCGTTTAACCTTTACTTTACCAAAAATATGAATATGAAAAAAATCTACGGGATAATAATTGGATTTGCCTTAATCGGAACGTTAAAAGCGCAAGATCCTGAATTTTCCCAATTTTACGCATCTCCTGTTTATACCAATCCGGCAATGGCAGGTACAGCCTTTTGTGGCAGGAATGCTGCAGGAAGGTTTTCTGTAAACTACAGGAACCAATGGCCAAGTTTGCCTGGTACATTCAGGACCTTCAATGCAAGTTATGACCAACACATGGATAAAATTGGTGGCGGTATTGGTTTAATGGCTAATTATGACAGAGCTGGTGCCGGCCTTTTAACTACAACTTCATTTAGCGGTATATATTCATATGTATTACCTGTAACCAAGACTTTCTTCCTAAGAGCAGGTTTACAAGCTTCATTTGTTAATAAATCAATAGATTTTTCCAAACTTAGGTTTGGAGACCAAATTGATCCTACAAGAGGATTTGTAAAGCTTACGAATGAACCTAAACCTAATCAGTCTGTAGTATTTCCTAACTTTGCCGCAGGATTTTTGGCTTATTCAGAAAAGTTTTATGCTGGATTTGCTGTCCACAATATTACTCAACCCGTTCAGTCGTTTTATAGCAATAATGACGGAATTGTTCCAAGAAGGTATACTTTTCACAGTGGGGTTATTATTCCTTTAGACAAAAAGACATTCTCTCAAGCTACCATTTCCCCTAATGCATTGTTCATGATGCAACAAAATTTTACCCAGATTAATTTTGGTTTTTATGTAAATAAAGGCCCACTTGTTACTGGTTTATGGTACCGTCAAACATTGGGTACTTATGGAAATTCTGACGCCATTATGGTATTGTTAGGATTCAGGAAAGACCGGTTTAAGTTCGGATACAGTTATGACATCACAGTATCATCAGCCCGTTCAGCAGCTCCTGGTAGTCATGAGGTTAGTGCCACAGTTGACTGGTGTTTAAGTGAGCGCGTAAGGACATTCAGACCGTTGAAATGCCCTGACTTTTGATAAAAAATTTGCCTAGTACACAATAATTACACACATTTGCAGTTAATATAAATAATAAAAACACACACATTAAATGAAAAGGAAAACAAATTTTCTTACCCTCACGTCACTATTGTCGATGGTTATACTCATAATGCCATCATGTTCTAAAAACAAATCTTCTACTACAGGTTTTGGCTATAACAGCGCAAAATGGGGTGGTTTTGAAAACTCGAAGTATAAAGGTCAGGAAACAGGTCCGGGATTAGTTTTGGTTCCTGGCGGTGCTTTTGTCATGGGTTCTGCAGAACAAGATGTAACATATGAATACAATAATGTTGAAAGGAAAGTAACTGTTAATTCATTTTACATGGATGAAACAGAAATTAGCAATAAGCAATATGGCGAGTATGTTTATTGGTTACAGAAGGTATTTATCTCATATATTGATGTTTATAAAAAAGCATTGCCAGATACATTATGCTGGAGAAGCAGACTTGCATATAATGAGCCTTATGTTGAATATTATTTCCGCCACCCTGCGTATAAGGATTATCCTGTAGTAGGTGTAAGCTGGTTACAAGCTACAGATTTTGCAGCATGGAGAACCGACAGGGTAAATGAGATGATTTTGGACAGGGAGAAAATACATCCATATAAGGACAATAAAATTGCTGATGAGAATAACTTCAATACCAAAGCTTACCTCGCTAATAAATATGAGCCATCTAAAGGTAAGAAAAGAGAGAGTAAAGGAATGCCAAGAGATTATAGAAATAAAAAGAAAACCAAAAGGAATGTTGCAGTAAAAGATGGTATCCTTTTGCCTGAGTACCGTTTGCCTACTGAAGCTGAATGGGAATATGCAGCCCAGGGCGCTATAGGTAACTCTCAGTACGAAAATACTGATGAAAAAAGGATTTATAGCTGGAATGATGAAACTGTTAGGATGACCCATGGTAAAGAAAAAGACAGGGGTAAGATTATGGCTAACTTCAAACGTGACAAGGGTGATCAGGGTGGTATAGCTAGCCAGTTGAATGATGCTGGATTTATTACAACCCCTGTTGATTCGTACTGGCCAAATGATTACGGTTTATATAATATTGCAGGTAATGTAAGTGAATGGGTAATGGATGTTTACCGTCCTTTATCTTTTGAAGATGTTGATGATTTCAATGCTTTTCGTGGTAATGTTTACTCAAAAATTAAGTTAGACCAGTATGGTGAATTGGAAGAAAAGGATTCATTAGGTCGTCTGATTTTCATACCAGTTACATTAGATGAAAATATCAATAGAAGAAACTATAAGGTATCTGATAATATTGGCTATAAGGATGAAGAAACGTATAACAATGATGAGCAGAGGTATGAATACGGTGTAACTACTTTAATAAGAAATAAGGCGCGTGTTTTCAAGGGTGCTTCTTGGAATGATAGGGCATATTGGATGAGTCCAGGTACACGCAGATGGTTAGATGAGGATTTATCAACCTCAACTATTGGTTTTAGGTGTGCAATGATTAGAGTGGGATCACCTATTGGCAATAGCAAGAAAAGAAATAAGTCATTACCTAGCAGCGGTGTTGGCAAAAAAAGCAAGAAAAGAAGGTAATTCAAGATATTAATAATAAAAGCCCTATTTGTATACAAATAGGGCTTTTTTATGCTTTGTGGGACAATAGTATTTTTTATATTGAGATTTGTTTTTTGTCAAATCCTCATTTGTCGATATACTGCATTCAGAACCTTAATTTTAATTGAGTGCTTCCAAACCAAAGCGGTCTTATTGTTTTTAAAAATCTATCTAGTTTACTTCATGAAGTATTCTACCAATCGTATAAAGTTAGACTAGAATTATTATTTTTTTGAGAGGTGTGCACTATTCTACCGATTTACTCATGCGGCGAGACCATTAAGGTCGGTTTCCATAGTTGTTAAGTTTATACCTTTTTAGGTATAAATAAAAAAGACGCCTTTTACAGCGTCTTTTTTATAAATTGCGATTATTACGCTTAGTAATTATTGAGCATCATAGGCATGATTAACATCAGCACATCTTCATCCTCTTCATTTTCATTTGGAACCAAAAGACCCGCTTTATTAGGGGTTGAAAGTTTTAGGTTAACCGTATCATGGTCAACATTGGCCAGCATTTCAATAAGGAAACGGGCATTAAAGCCAATTTCCATATCCTCTCCGTCATATTCACAGGTTCTTTTTTCATTGGCTTCGTTTGATAAGTCAATGTCTTCTGCACTTGTAGTTAATTCATTGCCAGTTATTTTTACACGTATTTGATGGGTTGTTTTATTGGAGAAATTGGAGACACGTCTTACTGTTTCAAGGAATTCAATACGGTTAATAGATATGATATTATTGTTTTCTGCCGGAATTACCGCGCGGTAATCAGGGTATCTTTCATCAATCAGTCTGCAGGATAACTTCAAATTATTAGTTGTAAAAAATACATTTGATTTATTAAAATCTATTTGAACAATGGTCACATCGTTACTTAGAGAAGATTTAAGAAGGTTCAATGCCTTTTTTGGCAGAATGAATGAATGTTCTAGCCCCGGTTTAACATCAGTCCTAGTTAAACGTACCAACCTGTTGGCATCGGTGGCAACAAAGTTTAAGCTTTCTTCACTCAATTCAACAAAAACACCTGTAAGATTCATCCTAAGTTCATCATTTCCGGTAGAAAAAATGGTTTTTGAAATACACCTCAAAAGGACATTCGATGGCATAGTAAATGACTTTTCAGATTCTACTTGGGGAACTTTTGGAAAATCCAATCCGCTTTGGCCGGCCAATTTATAACGCCCATTAACAGTACTTAGTTCAATGGCCTGCGTATCATCATTAATCGTAAAGGTAACGGGTTGTTCACCAAGCCCCTTTACAGTTTCCATCAATAGCCTTGAAGGCATTGCCACAAGTATATCCTCATTTGCCTCAACTTTTAATGAAGTGGACATTGAAGTTTCCAAATCAGTGGTAGAAATGGTTAAGATACCAGATTTTATATCAAATAAAAAATTATCTAAAATTGGTAAAACAGGTTTAGAAACGATGGCACCATTAACTTTTAAAAGATGTTCCAGTAAATCGGGAGCTGCAACGATAAATTTCATACAAGATTTGTTTTTTTAATAGTTGCGAAAGTAAATATTCATACTAAGCCTATATACACATTATTGATGCTTTTATTAACATAACCATTTATAGAAATATATTCTATAAATACAGCCCGATTAATTATTGAAAATTTTGTCAGGATTTAGGATATGATGGGGGTCAAAAGTTGATTTTATTCCCCTCATGAGTTGGAAATGAATGGGGTCAAATACCACGTCAAGGTATGGCTTCTGAACTAAACCAATGCCATGTTCGCCGCTAATTGTCCCGCCAAGTGCCTTGCATTTTTCAAAAAGCAGCCTGATAGCCTTTGGAAGTTCAATATTCCATTTTTCATCACTCATGTTTTGCTTTAAAATATTCAGGTGTAAATTTCCGTCACCGGCATGCCCGTAACACACACTTTCGAAACCATATTCAGCACTTAATTTCTGGATATAGTCATATATTTCAGGTAAGTTACCCCTAGTAACCACAGTATCCTCCTCCTTATAAACACTTAATTTTTTAACTACTTCACCAATAGACCTTCGTATTTTCCAGAACTTCTCCTTGGTAGCATTGTCTTCCGCAATCAGGATATTTAAAACCCGGAATTTTTCCAATACTTCATAAATCTTCTCACATTGTGGCATAAGGCTTTCAGGAGTAAACCCATCCACCTCTATTAACAGATATGCATTTTCGGTGCCTGTCTCAAAACTAATCTGATGACTTTTTACTGACAATTCAACCCCTTTTTTGTCCATAAATTCCAAAGCTGAGGGTATAATACCGGTTTTTAAAATTGCAGGGACACATAAGCAGGCGTCCTTTGCTGAATTAAATGATGCAAGGAGTAATGTATTGAAGGAGGGGAAAGGGATTAGCTTTAACGTGATTTTTGTGACCACCGCAAGTGTACCTTCACTACCAACAATTAATTGTGTAAGGTTATAACCCGTCGAATTTTTAAGCACATTAGCGCCAGTATTGATTATTTCACCGGTTGGTAGCACGATTTCTAAATTTAGTATATAATCTCTAGTTGTGCCATATTTTACACACCTAGGGCCTCCGCTGCTGTGGGCGACATTGCCCCCCAATGTACAGCTTCCTTTGCTGGCAGGGTCTGGAGGGTAAAATAATTGGTGTTTTTGGACCTCGTTTTGCAAATCTTCATTAATTACTCCTGGTTCAACAATTGCCTGAAAATTTTCTGAATCAATTGACAGAATTTTATTAAACTTTTCCATGCTTAAAACAATCCCTTTTTTAACCGGCAAACACCCTCCACTCAGGCCTGTGCCGGCTCCCCTTGGGGTAACTGGTATTAATTGTTTATGGCAATAACTTAATATCCGCGAGATTTCTGTTACATTTTCAGGTATTAAAACAATGGATGGGGGATAGTACAAATCCTCTGTGTAATCTTTGCTATATTTGATTAACAGTTTAGGATCGTTAATTATTTTATCAGGTTGTAGAAATGATTTAAAAAATGCTACATCTGTAACGCCGACTTCGTTGTAATTCATTGCTTCAAAAATAGTTGAAAAGCAATAAAATATGGCTGAAATAGTAAAATTTCAGTCATATTTTGTTTAATGTTTAAACTTTGTAAGTAATTTTACTTAGTTTTTTTTTAATTTCAGAAATAAATAAATAGATTTGACCAAAATATTATTAGTCGTCATGAAAAAATTATTACTCATTTTAATCATTGTAGGTTCTGGTCTGTTAAAAACAAATGGACAATCAGTAACTTATGATGAAAATTTCACAAGTGGAAGCACTTATTGTCCAAACAGTACACAGTGGGACAATTGGAAACTATTCACAAACAGCATGGATACAATTACTAAGCGCTTTATTAAGGTAACCGCCACTGGAACTTATAATTCTACAGGTTATACTTGTCCTGACCCTTATATAAC
>JBBQIF010000091.1:0-8940 GCA_038324665.1 Bacteroidia bacterium | reverse complement strand
TTACTAGTAGCGGAGGGGAGAGTTGAACTCCCGGCCTTAGGGTTATGAATCCTACGCTCTAACCACCTGAGCTACCCCGCCATATACTTATATTAAGAACTACTTTGAGAGTTGAACTCCCGAATCCTACTACGCCTATGGCGGATACCTCGCCATTTATTTATATTAAGAACTACTTTGAGAGTTGAACTCCCGAATCCTACTCCGCCTATGGCGGATACCCCGCCATTTATTTATATTAAGAACTACTTTGAGAGTTGAACTCCTGAATCCTAGGCCCTAACTCCTGATATCAATCGGGACTGAGCCACCCCCAATTTTTAATTGGAGTGCAAAAGTAGCTATTTTTTTAAAAAATGACAAATTTTTGTGAGAATTGGATTTACCATGAGTTTTATTTGCCACAATATGGATTCTTTTACTATCTTTGTTTAACGAGAACCTGAATTTCAATTGTTTAATTATTCAAATCTATCATATTATGAACCTTAAAAATTTTTTACTAGCCCCTGTTTTTCTGTCTTTAACCCTTAATATTTGCAACGCGCAAATAATTGACAAAGTGAAAACACTCTATTTTTCTCATGGTAATACGGAGTTTCCATCTGTCCATTATGACAGCGTAGTGGTTACAAAGATTTCTAATGATACCACCTGGTTCACATCAAACTTCCCCATGGGTCAGGGCTTTTATTATAAAGCAGGGCAGAAAGTTTATAAGAAGGAAATTACAGAAAATATACTTTTATATGATTATAGCTTGGTAAAAGGGGATTCCTTCTTTATAGCATATCAAGCTCAGCACATGGATACCTTTATTGTGGATTCAGTTTATCAGAAAAAAATGAACCATCGCACTTTCAAGGCCTGGCACTTTTCTAATAAACATCCGCATTGTAACAAGTCTAAAATGGAATGGATAGAAGGTTTGGGAGAGTTGAAGGTTGGCTGGGATACAAAATGTTATGTTTTTGCTGATGGAGGGTGGGAAATCAAAGGCATCTGCCTCAATGATTCCGTTATTTATTGGAATACGGATTATAATTATTTTAAGGATAGAAATCCGGAGCCTACTTGTCAATTTGATTCTGTAAGTAAGCGATTAAATGTTAAAAATAACGTTAGTCTCTCTTTTAATATTTATCCCAATCCTGCCTCGCAAACCTTTTCAATCAATTCATCATCATCGGGTAGCATGCATGTCATAGATTGTACAGGTAAAGTTTGTATGTCAGTTATTAATTTTGAAGAAGGCTCACAAACTTTTGATATCTCTGACCTCAAGAACGGAGTTTATCTAGTTATCATTGAAACAAATGAAAAACTGTTTTACAGGCACATTTGCGTTGTAAACCTTTGATAATTTTAGTTTCAAAATCTTATTACCCTTTTTGTCCACATTCCATTTTTTAAGTGCATGATGTTGCCTATTTTTTTAAAAAAAGGCAAATTTTTGTAAGTAACGGTTTTTGGATGTCAAAAATGAATGTTGAAATAAACATCAAATCTGATTAATCGATAATGCGGCATCCCAACCCTGACAAGGGTTGAACATGAATAGCCACGGGTTTTTACCCGTGGTTAATGAATGAATGTCGCAACAGTGTTTGGCGATTTATTTGCTCCGCCTCAGGCGGCAAATAAAATGACAAACGCTGTAACCACAACCAAGCGTACAGCGTTCGCCAATACCCGGTTCCCCGCGTGAGGGGTAGTAGCGGAAATCCCCTGGCATGAGGAACGAATGACAGGGATTGCAGCGGATGACCCGACCCGCACCCTGCACTGTTTTTTTTGCTCTGGTGTAGGGTAGGGGCACGCCCCAATAAAATATTTCCTACAATATTGAGTTATTATTGCATCAGGTGAAATATTTATACGTCTTTTTTATTTGTACTCTATTAAGCAGTTGTCATGTTTTAAGGGCTCTTAAATGGCTGGAGCCGGATCAACGTGATAAGCACAGAATGCCTAGAACGATTATACATAAAAGTACAAACCCATTTCATTTTAGTTATAGGCCAGATGGTTTCAGCAATGTATATGCGGAATATATCCTAGAACATTTAAAAAATAGCCATACAGATGCTTTTCTCATTATTCAAAACGACAAAATAGTTTACAAATATTATAGCAAAGGAACAAGTGACAGTTCAAAATTTCTGGGGTTTTCAATCGCCAAATCATTTGTTGGTACCCTTGCAGGTATTGCATTTGAAGAAGGGTATATTAAAAGTTTAGAAGATCCAATTATTAATTACCTCCCAGAATTCAGAAATGCGGATAGCAATTTACAGCGTATTACCATACAGCAATTGCTTGATATGCGCTCAGGCATTGCGATTGACGAGATTAGGGTTGGCTTAAATGCTCCAATGTCAAAAATGTATTACGGTAAAAATCTCAATCAGTTTATGTTTAAATTAAAGAGTGCTAATCCGATGGCAGGTTTCCGTTACCAGAATACGAATACCCAACTCCTTTCGCTTATTGTTGAGCGGGCAACCAAACAACCCTTCTTAAGTTATTTTGAAAAAAAACTTTGGCAAAAGATAGGAACAGAGTACAATGCGGAATGGATCATTGACGATAAAGAGAACAAAACTGCGAAAGCATACTATGGCCTCGTAGCGACAGCACAAGATTTTGCAAAGTTGGGAAGGCTTTACCTCAACAATGGCAATTGGAATGGTGAAGCGGTTATTCCCACACAATGGATAAAAAACACTGCGAATACGGATACCACATTGAAATATAAATACAAAAATGGCTGGTGGGTAAATAATATTTGCAAGGATGATAAAGACTGTTCGTTTGTTGCAGAAGGCGCATACGAGCAATACCTTTATGTACTTCCTGAAAAAAAATTAATGATACTGAGATTCGGGAATGAAAATAAAAACGAAGCCAACGATTTGTATGAGCTTATTTTGCGGTTGGGAGAGGTGTTATAGGAAATAGGTAGCATTGGGTCACTAGATTAAGATAAAAATCGAAAATAATAAAAGAGGAGCAGATTTCCACCCACCAAAAAAGTTGTTGTACTAACTATCGGAGGATATTATAGAGTTTTCAATCAAACTTTAACATAAGTTTTTTAAGTATTGGCATTATGAACATGATTTCTCTTCTCTTTTTGTCCACATTCCATTTTTTAAGTGCATGATGTTGCCTATTTTTGCCAAATTTTATTCTTTATATGCCCAGAGATCTTTCCATTAAATCAGTACTTATTATCGGGAGTGGTCCCATCATCATCGGACAAGCCTGCGAATTCGACTATGCAGGTAGCCAGGCCTCACGCTCATTGAGAGAAGAAGGTATTGAGGTTTCGCTTATCAATAGCAATCCCGCCACTATCATGACCGATAAAGTGACAGCTGACCATATCTATTTGTTGCCACTTACCTGCGAGTCAATTGAGAAAATATTGCAAGAAAGACATATTGATGCGGTATTGCCAACCATGGGGGGACAAACTGCCCTTAATTTATGCATAGAAGCTGAAGACCTCGGGCTATGGGAAAAATACAATATTCGTATTATTGGTGTTGATACTGCCGCTATTCAGAAAACCGAAAACAGGGAACTTTTTCGCCAGTTGATGATAGATATTGGCATTGGTGTTGCAACAAGCGGTGTCGCCAACTCATTGTTGGAAGGTAAGGAAATTGCACAGCGCATAGGTTATCCTTTGGTCATCCGTCCTTCTTTTACCCTTGGAGGTACAGGCGGTGGGTTCGTAAAGTCGAAGAATGAACTTGACGACGCCTTAAGAATTGGTTTGGAAGCATCTCCAACACACGAAGTTTTGGTAGAACAAGCGGTATTGGGCTGGAAGGAGTTTGAACTTGAATTATTGCGCGATAATAGAAATGATATTGCAGTTATCTGCACAATAGAAAATCTGGATCCAATGGGCATTCATACCGGC
This sequence comes from Bacteroidia bacterium, assembly GCA_038324665.1. Taxonomy (GTDB): domain Bacteria; phylum Bacteroidota; class Bacteroidia; order NS11-12g; family UBA955; genus JABMMZ01. Next base: position 5,006 of record JBBQIF010000091.1, on the reverse strand, counting down.
GACAGTATCACCATAGCGCCTGCCATGACTTTGAGTGATACCTGTTTCCAGGAAATGCGCGACATGGCATTCAGGATGATGCGCAGCATTGGTACTTTTGCGGGTGGTTGCAATGTGCAATTCGCCGTAAATCCTGAGAATGAGGACATCATTGCGATTGAGATTAACCCGCGTGTTTCGCGTTCATCAGCTTTGGCGAGTAAGGCAACTGGTTACCCCATTGCCAAAATTGCCGCTAAATTATCTATAGGCTATAACTTGGATGAATTAAAGAACCCCGTAACAAAAACTACTTCAGCCTTTTTTGAACCTGCCATAGATTATGTTATTATAAAAATTCCAAGATGGAACTTTGATAAGTTTAAGGGTGCAGATATAAGTCTTGGCTTGCAGATGAAATCGGTAGGAGAGGTAATGGCCATAGGCCGAAGTTTTCAAGAAGCCTTGCAGAAAGCCTGTCAGTCTCTGGAAATCAGAAAGCATGGTCTGGGTGCTGATGGTACCGGTATCAGGAACCTTGAGGCAATCACACATAGCCTTGAAAATCCTAGTTGGGACAGGTTGTTTCATTTAAAAGATGCCATTGAAATGGGCGTTCCTTTAACTTCCATTCAAAAACTTACCCGCATCGACCGTTGGTTTCTTGAACAGATGCTTGACCTTGTGAATACCGAAAAGGAAATCAGAAGATTTACATTGGATACTTTGCCTGAAAGTCTTATTAGGACAGCTAAACAGAAAGGTTACAGCGATTACCAAATTTCTTATTTGATAAAAAATTGTACGGAGGATGAGGTGTATGAAAAGCGGAAAAAAATGGGCATCACCCGTACCTATAAAATGGTGGATACATGTGCCGCTGAGTTTCCTTCGCCTACTAATTATTTTTACTCTTGTTTCGAGGGTGAGAACGAAAGTATAGTTTCTGATAAAAAGAAAGTAATTGTATTGGGCAGCGGACCAAATAGGATTGGTCAGGGCATAGAGTTCGATTACAGTTGTGTACATGGACTGCTAGCAGCTAAAGAAACTGGCTTCGAAGCCATTATGGTGAACTGTAATCCTGAAACGGTGAGTACCGATTTCGATATGGCCAATAAGCTCTATTTTGAACCTGTGTATTGGGAGCATTTGTGGGAAATTATTGAACTCGAAAAACCCGAAGGCGTAATCGTTCAGTTGGGTGGTCAGACGGCACTTAAATTGGCCGAGAAATTACACGAAAAAGGCATTAAAATTATAGGAACAAGTTTCCATGATATGGACATGAGTGAAGACCGTGGCCTATTTAGCGACTTGTTAAAAAAACTAGATATTCCATACCCCCGTTACGGTGTTACCGAAACAGCCGAGAATGCTGTTAACATAGCCCATGAGGTTGGTTACCCAGTGTTGGTGCGCCCTAGTTATGTATTGGGTGGGCAGGGTATGAAAATCGTTATCAATGATGAAGACTTGGAGGCAGCGGTGATTGGTTTGTTAGGTGATTTGCCGGGTAATAGAGTATTGATAGACCATTTCCTCGATCGTGCAGAAGAAGCGGAATGTGATGTGATTTGCGATGGTGAGGATTACCATGTTATCGGCATGATGGAGCATATAGAACCTGCCGGTATTCACAGTGGTGATAGCAGTGCGGTATTACCTCCTTTCAGCCTGAGTGAAAATGTTATGCAGCAAATGGAAGAATACAGCAAAAAACTGGCGTTCTCCATGAATATTAGGGGTCTTTTGAATATACAATTCGCCATTAAGGATGAAAAGGTATATGTGATAGAAGCCAATCCGAGGGCGAGCCGCACCGTGCCATTTATTTGCAAGGCCCACGATGTAGCTTATATCAATATAGCCACCAAGATTATGTTGGGAGTGAACATGTTAAAGGATTTTAAAATTGAGAAAAAATTGGTGGGTTTTGCGATAAAATTACCGGTTTTTTCATTCAATAAATTTCCCAATGTTAACCGTGAATTAGGCCCCGAAATGAAGAGCACTGGCGAAGCAATCCTGTTCGTCAAAGATACGAAAGATCCTGAATTCAGAGAAATATACAGCAAAAAATCAATGTATTTGTCCCGGTAGAGACGCGATTTATCGCGTCTCGCTACACCCGTGATTTATCGCGTCTCGCAACACCCGCGATTTATCGCGTCACGCTACATACGCCATTTATCAAGCATTAGTATTATTTAAACAAATGTCTGAAATGTACCAAAACAAATTTCGAATTGCATCTGCCCGGTTGCAGAATTGGGATTATGGGAGGAATGCAGATTATTTTATAACTATTTGTACCAAAAACAGGGAACATTTTTTTGGTGAAATATTAAACAAAAAAATGCAATTAAATGAAAATGGGAAGATTGCAGAACAATTCTGGACTGAAATTCCAGATCGTTTTCCATTTATTGAATTGGGTAATTTTGTGGTAATGCCAAATCACATACACGGCATTTTAATGATCAATAAAAAAATTGCGACGGATAAAATTGCAAATAATATATTAACACCGGTGGTAGAGACGCGATTAATCGCGTATCTACAGAAAATCAAAAATAACCCCGGTGGTTTTGCCGGCGATAAAAACCCAATGTTTCATGAAAATATTTCCAGAATCATTCGGTATTATAAGGGGAAATGTACATTTAGAATGCGTAAAACAAATATTGAATTTGCTTGGCAATCTCGTTTTCATGATCATATTATTCGAGATACCAATGCATTTGAACGCATTCAAAGATGTATTATTCATAATCCGTCAAATTGGAAAGAGGATGTTTTTTTTACAGATTAACAATATATTCCAATCAATTTTTCTGTCATGGCAGAGATGCGATTTATCGCCTCTCTACCTTTATCCATTATAAAAATATCTCTATAGATTCGGTTTACCTTACTGCTTTATTGCTATAAAGGGGTATTGATATGAGAAATTTAATAATAGCTGTTTTTGTACTGCTGAGTGCACACAGCATCCTCGCCCAGAAAACTAAGGTATTTACCCTTAACATTTTTTTTGATACAGATAAGTCAATGTTAAAGGAGACGGAAAGGCAGAAAATAGACCATCTCTTTGATACACTTGATTTCGATAGAATAAAAAGTATCAGCCTATATGGGCATACCGATTCAAGGGCAGATAGCACTTACAACATGCAATTGAGTGCAAGGAGAACGCAGTCAGTACAAAGCTATCTTAACACCACCGAGGTGCCTGTAAGGAAATTAAGTTTAGGGTATTTTGGAGAAAATAAACCTGTTACTGAAAATGAAACAGACCTTGGTAAGCAAAAGAACCGCAGAGTGGAAATGAGAATCGTTTACTTGATGCTCCAACCTGTAATTGTTAAAAAAATCGATACTGTTAAGATAGATACATGTGATATTAGGATGACACTTACCTTGTCGTCCGGTATTAATATTAACATTGATAAATGCAATTACAAAAAGATTAAGGACTGCATGAAGATTAAAACACTCGATAATCCAGGGGATATCCTTGCAACAGAATTAAGCATGAATGACACCCGAGGAAATGACCTGATTTCAGATGGCATGTTCAAACTCGACTGGAACTCGCAATGCAGTGAAAGTAAAAATTTTGAGGCAGAATGGTTACTCACAGAAGAAGAAATGAAGCGGACTGGTTTTGGCTTTTATACTTATGATTCTCTAAGTAATTCATGGGAGGATATGCGTAAAAGGGTTAAGAAAGTAGTAAGGAACGGAAAAACATATTATAGAATACTGTTGTCGAAAAATGATTTAGGCAAATGGATGAATAAAGATAAACGCCGTGGAACTACAGGCAATGGTGTTTCTAAGGTCAAAGTAAAGGGCGAATGGAAATTGTTGCGCGTGGAAAGCGAGGCCAATTCATCAGGGTTTTATATAAAGAAATATAATGCTACTGAGATAATTGATGACTATAGAAAATGGAAACTGAAGGTGCTTAAAACAGATGTATTTGTTATTACAGATAAAAAGGGGAAGGATACGCTCAAGATTCCATTTCATGATCTAGTCCCCTCAAAGCATAAACTTTTCAGCAAGAGACTGGCTGTCTCTTATGGTAAGGGTCGCACCTGGCCGCATTTAGGCTCAACGATGCCAATTGTAGCATACACCAATGCAAGAACGAATCGCTCTTATTACAGAAAATACAAAATTAAAAGGAAAACCATCCGTGAATTACTTAAACTTAAAGATGAATAACCTGTATAACATCTTAAAATTACTTATTGGAAGGTAGTGTAAAATAAACGCTTAAACACATTCACTATTATTGACATATAATTCTCTTTATTTGTAATAATGTTTGCGAGTAAGAAAACTTTAATCTCCCACCTGATATTCATTGTATGGACTATTGCTGCAGTAATTGGAGTTCTTCACCATGAATTCTGGAGGGATGAAATGCGGGCACTTTCAATCGCTATTTCAGCACCTGGTTTTACAGATCTCCCTGCTTATCTAAAAAATGAGGGTCACCCAATACTCTGGTATTTTGTCTTAAAGCTAGCCTTTAACATTTTTCATTCTACATGGGTATTACCAATTCTCAGCATCCTTTTCAGTGCTGGAATTTGTTGGTTGGTATTATACCGTTCTCCATTTCCATTGCTGATCAAAATATTGTTGGTCTTTGGTTTTTACTGTCTGTACGAGTACGGTATTAATTGTCGTAATTATGGGATAGCAGCTTTTTTCTTATTGATGTTTGCAGAACATTATACAAGACGACCTGATAAAGTATTATTCGCTGGCGTATGCCTTGCCCTTGCAGCCCAGTGTAATGTCTATGCCACTATGCTGGTGACTTTAATTGTTGGTTGGCTGGTAATTGAAAAAATAAGACTTCACAAGATTAACTTCCAGTTTTTTGCGTGTGTTTTCATCGTATCGTGTTCCATTATTTTGGCATTAGTCATCATGTATCCGGATACTGATACCTTGGTTGTTGGCAAAAGAATTGTTGACTTTAATTTATTTAGGGATGTATGGTT
>JBBQIF010000090.1:0-9103 GCA_038324665.1 Bacteroidia bacterium | reverse complement strand
CAGGCAGAAACTTTGAGGCAGAGTATTTTGAAAATGGCTTTTGAGGGAAAATTAGTTTCAATTCAAAAAGAAATTAACATTTACAAGCCAAAGAATGAATATTTCTATCAAATGCAATTTTTAGGACTTGTTGTAAAATCTTCTAAAGAAAGACAAATAATGCATGGAGAAATGACACTAGCTAAATATGCATATTTAATAGATAAAATTTACCAGATTCCCACCTATTACAACTATGCTCGGTGGCATCTAGGGCCATATCCACCATCAATAAAAAAAGCAATTAGTAATAAGCAGTATTTTAAAAAAACGGGAACTAATATTGATGTCATTAATGAACACACTTTATTCAATAGCGCAAATCCGTATCAAGAAAAAATTCAACAAGCTGTTAATAATTTAACTGATATCTTTTCAAAATACCCGGCTCAAGAACGGCCTCACAAAACGGAGCTTTTAGCAACTATTTGCAAAGTTATAGAAGATATCGAAGGAATAGCACTTCTGGATGTTAGAAAGTCAATGAAAGAATGGAGTATAGATTTAAAAAACAGTAAGCATAGAAGCAAATTTGACAAATTTACCGAAAAAGAAACCAAAGATTGTATTGATTTCATTAGAAGAAATGGATGGGATAAAGTATTGATAAGTGCTAAAGACTAATGAAAACATTTGCAGACAAAATAATTGAATTTAATCAATCGCTTGATTTTCAGGATAAGTTACCCGATGGGATCAGGATAATGAGGCCATATCACATTATTGCCGCTAATATTTGTTCAGCCACAATTTAACTTAATGTATATCTTAATAATTAATAAAAATGGAAATATTATATTTACGGTTTTTCACAACTGAGTTAAGATTTGGTAATCAAGATATCAATTTTGGAGGTGAATACCGTTTTGAATTTAATGAAGAATTTAAAAAATTAACTGGAACTATCAATCCCTTTTATGTTAAAGACTTTTTTTCTATACATAATAATTCTTCTGATCTTGCAAGTATATCTAATGTTACTTCAATAATAGGAGAAAATGGAACAGGCAAGTCATCATTATTAAGACTAATCAAACGGAATTTTGCAGATGGTTCCGGGGGTTTAGAACACTCTTTAATTGTCGCCTTAAAAAAGGAAGAAGTTATTACGGTTTATTATTCAGATGGCATAATTATCAAAACTCACAATCTAATTGATTTAAACATAAAATTAGAAAAATTATTACATGAAGATAAAGTAGATCGTAACTCAGGGAAAACATACAAATATATTGTTCCTCCCAAGATCAAAGACTTTGCATTAACTGACTTTATTAGTTTTTCAAATATTTTTGATGGTGAAACAGAGATGGAATGGAAAGGTAGTTACGATATTTCTACAAATTTTTTAATACGTAATGACCTCATTAAAAATATTGAATACAAAACAATAAATCATGAATCAAATCTAAGACAAATTGAGATTCATTTATTTGAAGAAATTGAAAGGCAAATAGCTTTTATTAACAGATATATTGATAAAAAGTTTCTTCCGTTTGAACTTCCTGATCATATATTTATTTCATCCAAAAAGGAGATTGATTATGATTTTGGTTTCTCCACAGAAGAAAAGCAGATATTAGAAAAATATGGATTTATTGATGATTTTCTTTCCCTGATACTTCTACTCAAGGAAAAAATCGATCATAGAGGTAATGATACACTGCAAGACTATTTTATAGCAAGTTGTATATTGAATTTCATTTTGGAACTGGCCTCTACTTATCAAAATTTGACAGAGCACATTAAATTTGTTTTACCTTTCTCTAAAGTAAAAAAATCAAATTCCGTAGAAAATATTGCAATTAATCTACTAAATGACTTTCAAGAACAATCCAAAAAACAACCTTATAAGATGGATGTAGATCATTATAATTGGATTAATAGTGCTAGAGATTTTATAAAAACATTACCACTATTACTTTCGAAAGATTTTACATTAGGTCAAACCTCTTTCTCCTTGCTACTTAAAATAACCGGCTCCTCTAAGGAAAAATTTAAAAAATTTTATAACTCTTATAGGGATTCATATCGTTTAAAGCCTTTTCTCAATTTTAAATGGCGAAGTCTCAGTAGTGGTGAAAAGGCACTTTTTAATATATATGCAAGGTTTCACTCCTTGTCTAACAGTGAGACCACAAATGAATTGAATAAGTCGTTAATTATTTTAATTGATGAAGGAGATGTTTATCTTCATCCTTCATGGCAAAAAAGATTTGTGTATTTATTGTTAGATTATTTACCAAGAGTTTATTCGAAAACTAAAGCTGGGGTAACTAGGAATATTCAAATAATTTTTACAACAAACTCCCCTATTCCCGCTTCAGATCTTCCAAATGACAATACAATTTTTTTAGAAAAGGATGGTAGTTATTCAGAAGAAAAGGAGATTTTGGGGCCTAAAACATTAATTAAAGACAGTTTAAATGATCAGAAGGAAACATTTGCATCAAATATTTATACTTTATTGTCTGATTCTTTCTTTATAAAAGATGGTTTAATAGGTGATTTTGCGGCAAAAAAAATTAATGATATAATTACAAAACTTTCTTCGGGATATGATATTCAAGTTTCTGAAAGAGAAAACATAAGAAAAATAATTCAACAAATAGGAGAGCCAATTATAAAACATAAACTATTTCAAATGTATAATGATCGATTTAATTTAAATATACATGAAAGACTTGACAAAATTGAAAACCATTTAAAGTTCTAATATGGTTAAAATACAATTAAAAAACGAAACTGAAATATTGAAATTTCATTACAACAACTTAACCATAAAAGTTGGCAGACAATGGAATATTGAGATTCATTTAAAAAAGCTAATTACTAAGTATATAGGTAATCAACCACTTAAGAGCATGTATGAAGCTTTGTTAAAGAAAGTTAAAAAGGATGCCTCAGACTTCTCCATTTTGACCGCAACTCCAGTAGAATTAAGTGTCTTTATTGAATTATTTGAAATAACATATGGGCATTTGTTAACAGATGAAATCAAAGCAGAAATCCTTAATGCATTTTATTATGATGAATATGGCAAATGGAAGGCTTATGAATTAGCTAAAAAAATTGGAATTACCGTTTGCCCTTATTGCAACAGAATATACACCTTCATAGTAGGAAATGACTTAAACAAGGGCACACGATTTGAATATGACCATTTCTTTGCGAAATCAGACTATCCATATCTAGCATTAAGTTTTTTTAACCTCGTACCAAGTTGTCACATTTGTAATTCTAATTTTAAAGGCAAAAAAGAATTTAAACTGAGCAAAAATATTCATCATTATATCGAAGGTTTTGGGGATAATATCGTTTTTTCAATTAAACCCAAGAATATTTACTTTATTAATGGAAAAGCAAGTTCATATAGAATTCGATTTAAGAAGGGTAATTTTTCAATATGGGATGGCAACAAGGTTATGGCAGCATTTGAAAATATTACTACATTTCAATTAACTCGGCTCTATAACATGCATAAGGATTATGTCGATGAACTAATTCAAAAATCAATAATATATAATGAAGAGTATGTTAACGAACTTTATTCGCGATTCTCTGGGACTTTATTTAATAATAAAAATGATGTGAAAAGGTTAATTGTAAGCAACTATATAGATGAGAATGACTATCATAAAAGAGTATTATCAAAATTGACAACAGATATTTCTAAAGAATTGGGATTAATTTAATTTATGAGCAACAACACATCAAGCATAGTATCTAAAGTCTGGAGTTTCTGCAATCCCTTAAGAGATGTAGGTGTAGGTTATGGAGACTACTTAGAACAACTTACCTACCTGCTTTTCTTAAAAATGGCAGATGAATACAGTAAGCCACCACATAACCGCAAACTAAATATTCCTAAGGAATACAATTGGGAAAGTTTAATATCTAAAAAAGGTGCAGAGTTGGAATTGCATTATACCACCTTGTTGCGCGAATTAAGTACCGCCAAGGGTATATTAGGCCAGATATTCACCAAGAGCCAAAACAAAATACAGGATCCTGCTATGCTGGCTAAAATCATAGATATGATCAACAGCGAACAGTGGCTGGTAATGGGTGCGGATGTTAAAGGCGATATTTATGAGAAGCTCCTGGAACAAAATGCACAGGACGTAAAGAGCGGAGCAGGGCAATATTTCACTCCAAGGCCTTTAATAAGGGCAATGGTGGAGTGCATTCAGCCTCAACCTATGAAGACCATTGCCGACCCAGCCTGTGGCACAGGAGGCTTCTTTCTGGCTGCCTACGATTATATGGTGGCCCATAATAAATTAAACAAGGAACAGAATACATTCCTGAAAATGGAGACCTTCTTTGGTAATGAGATAGTCGCAGGCACAAGGCGAACTGCTTTAATGAATCTCTTTTTGCATAATATTGGCGATTTAGACAGTGATAATTTTATCTCTCCTGCTGATGCCCTCATAGCAGCTTCTCCAATTACCTATGATTATGTCCTGGCAAATCCACCGTTCGGGAAGAAGAGCAGTCAAACCTTCACGAACGATGAAGGCGAACAGGAAAGGGATGATCTAACTTACAACCGTCAAGATTTCTGGGCTACCACCAGCAACAAGCAATTGAATTTTATTCAACACATCCGCTCTATGCTCAAAACAACCGGAATGGCTGCCGTAGTATTACCAGACAATGTGTTGTTCGAGGGAGGTGCAGGTGAAACCGTTCGCAAAAAACTATTGGAGACTACCGACCTGCATACGATTTTACGCTTACCTACCGGTATCTTCTATGCCCAGGGTGTAAAAGCAAACGTTATTTTCTTCGATAATAAACCCGCAAGTAAAGACCCCTGGACAAAAGAAATCTGGGTTTACGATTATCGTACCAATATCCACCACACCTTAAAGAAGAATCCATTGAACATAGAGGTCCTAAAGGATTTCATAGCTTGTTATAATCCAAATAACAGACATAAACGCAAAGAAACTTATAGTGCTAATCCTGAGATTGCCGAAGGGCCGGAGGGCCGCTGGCGGAAATTTACTTATGAGGAAATCATAGCTAGGGATAAAACCAGTTTGGATATTACCTGGCTGAAAGACAAATCACTGGCCGACCTGGACAATTTGCCTGATCCTGATATTATAGCAGAAGACATAATAGAAAACCTTGAGGCAGGTCTGGCAAGTTTCAGGGAAATTATGGTTACTTTAAGCAAAAAATAGATAATATTATTATGGGTAATTATACAAATAAGGATTTCATGGATTTGAAGGACAGGTATATTAAACACCTTACCTTTATTTACAATAAGAATTTAAATACAGCAAGTGACAAGGATTTTTCAAAAAAAATGCAATCGGCAGCACATGCTATCTTAACAGAAATTCCCTATGATGAGTTTTCTCAAAGTATTGTGACATCTTTTAAACTACAATATACATTAGGACTTGGTATAAATGAAATTATATTTAATCTAAAGGACATTCAGAAGGATTATTTGCGCCTGCACCCAAAGGTATTAGATGTAAAGTTTAAAAATGAATATTATAGAATTTTGGGTATCAACACGAACCATCTTAAAAGAAAAACCATTTATGGAGCAAATGGAGAAATAGTTTCCCAAAATGAATACGATTATGATTTCTCATTCAAGAATCTTAATAAACTAAGAAAAGCTAAAACGGAACAGGAAAAATTAGATATTTATTTTAATGAAATAGAAATAGTAAAGCAAACTGCCATTCATACTAATCCAATCACTATTCAATTAATAGATGCTGAAGAGCTATCGGACTTTATATGGTTCAAGGCTTTAGTTAAATTGCAGGGCAGGAATGAGTTTTCAGAATTTCTGGAAGGGGAAAATGATAGCCACAATATCAAAAAGGCTAAACAAACTTCCAGTAATTCGCAAAAAGTAAAAAAAATTGTTACTTGGACAAATGGCAAAAATAAAAATGATTTTGTTAAAATTATTTATGCGTTACATGGAGCTAAATTAATAAATAGCGGAAAAGGAGAAATAACAAAAATTGTTGAAAATTTAGCACCAATTTTTGATGTAGATTTGAAAGATTGGCAATCCAATTTTTCCAGTGGAATCAATAACCAAACAATTGATTACAATCATACGGCAATATTTGAAAAATTGCAAGATGCTTACCTTGAGCATGTAAAAACCAAGATAAAAAATGCGGAAGATTGATAAATAATTTACGCCTTTGGGTGTAAAATCGCTTTTATTTCAAAATTTAAGTTTCTTATATTCAATATTTTAGGCTTTTTTGCCGCTCTTAAAATATAGAATTTACTCCAACTTGGAGTGACCTTGGAGTTGCTTGAATTTTATCCTTCCTAAATTGTGACTATGAAATATGGTCAATCTCAAATTATTCAATTCCATTTGTTTTACACATTAAAACTGTATGGTTTAAAGAGCATTCTTAAAATGCGATTTTTTTTAAAATTTAACCTCTTTAAAATTTCAAATTCTTAATTATGGATATCAAGCACCAAGCCTATGAATTATTCATGCAAGGTATGAGTTATGGTAAAATAGGTCGAAAATTAGAAATAGGCAAAACAACGGCCTTTGATTATGTAAAAGAAATGGAACGTCGCCTGAGTGGCAATCAATTAAGCACATCGAGGGTCCGGTCTAATCGAAAAGATAAAAAGCAATTATGGGAAAAAATTGATCCAATTATTGAATCAAATGGGTTAATGAAAGTCGAGCAAGCGCCACCATTATATAATTTATTAGATACTATTGGCAATTCTGATGAAACTGTAGCACTTTTTGCCATAGGTAACGAGAACATTCCTATTGCACCATCAACTCCTTTTCAGTTTACAGTGCCACTACTTAATGTTACTCCACAATCGAAAAAAGAAGTGGCGGAATTTATGCAGAAATATAGAAATAAATCCAGGGATGAAAGTATTGCAATTCTGGCTGACAGTCTCAAAACAATGACGCGAAAAGAGGGGATTATTGCAGCGAGTGTAATAGGAGTAAGTGCACTTTTCATCAAGCTTTTAAGCGCTAAAAAGGTGAATAAAGATAACCCTGAAAGCAAAGCGGAAGAAACCGAGCTAGTAGCGCCTGATAAATAAATTGAAGTATTCTTAACACACGGGCATGTCTTTTAAACAATCATCACCTCTAACAATTGAAGAACTCAGGGAATGTCCGGAGTTCGCTCATTTGGATGATTGTTTAGCGCTAAATTTTATTGAAACAATTCAAGAATTTTGTGTTATAATTGCTAATCAATACGATATTACAAACCCTGAGAAGTTGGGCGAAGGGGAATATTAAATGACCTAAATAAATCACATGACACCACAAATTAATACACTAGCCAATGATCTTAGCATTTTCAGCCCTTTCAGTAAAGGAGAGAAACTCAAACACCATAGCGGGACCAACTGTGTGATCTATACCCGTGTATCGACCAAGGAACAAGCTGATAACAACATGAGTCTTACAACACAGAAAAAGGCATGTGAATTATATGCAGCTAAGTGCGGTTATTCCATATCGGGTCACTTTGGCGGTACTTATGAAAGTGCAAAGAATGACGAACGTTCGGAATTTAACAGGATGCTCACCTTTGTCAAAAATATAAAACAAGGTATATCCTTTATCATCGTATATAGTGTCGACCGCTTCAGCAGAAGTGGGGCGAATGCCATTTTTATTTCGCAGCAGCTTAAAAAATCAGGGATTATTGTCATTTCAGTTACACAACCAACAGATGCAAGCACATCCAGCGGCAGCCTGCAACAAAACATACAGTACATCTTTTCCGAGTATGATAACCAGTTGAGACGCGAAAAAACGATGGCAGGTGTGAAGGAAGCCCTTTTAAGGGGTGAATGGTGCCAGATGCCGCCATTGGGGTATGAGAGTGTAAGGAGAGACGGGCAAAGGCTTATAGTGATCAATGAGAAGGGGAAGCTACTAAGAAACGCTTTCCTGTGGAAAGCGAATGAGAACTTGTCTAATGAAGAAATAAAAAAGAGATTGATTGCCATGGGGCTTAAAATTACCTTTCAACGGGTAGCAGGTTTGTTGCGCAATCCCTTCTATTGTGGGTTGATATGCCAGAAGGCATTGGAAGGACAAATAGTGGAAGGGAAGCATGAAGCGCTTATCTCCAGGGAAATTTTCCTTAAAGTCAATGGCTTGTTGCAGAAGAATAACCAAGGATACATCGTTAAGCATGATAATGACGCCATACCATTAAAGAATTTTATGAAGTGCGACAATTGCGGTAATTCCATGCCAGGGTATATGGTTAAGGCGAAAAAACTCTGGTATTATAAATGTAGGACTGTTGGATGCTGCAACAATAAAAGTGCAAAACAGATCCACCATTCGTTCCTGAATTTATTGGAGCCATTTAGGTTAAGCTTAACGGACAAGGCCGCACAGATGGTAAAAAAGGAAATGGTGCGGGCAATGTCTCACCATCTGGAGCAAAGGCAGTCGGAGGAACTTTTAATAAAAAATAAGTTGGTAGAGGTCCAAAATAGGATTGACAAACTCGAGGAGCGGTTCATTCTGGAGGAAATAACCAAGGAACAATTTGTAAAATTCAACGACAGGTTCAAACAGGAAAGGCTGGAAATAAACCGCCAACTGGAAAAAAGCAATTCTAAAGTGTCGAACCTTGATAAAGCGGTCCAAAACCTATTGGCATTTTCGTCAGACCTCCCATCCCTTTGGACTTCCAGCGATTATACAGGCAAGCTTAAATTGCAGCACCTAGTATTTCCGAAGGGAATTACCTATAATAAGAAAACAGATGAGTGTCGAACCCCGGAAATAAATCCATTATTTTCCTACATCGCTTATCTGAAGCGGGTTTTGGAGCAAAAAAAAATCGGAATAAAAGAAGAAAACTTCAATTATTCCGATTTGGTAGCCTCTCCAGGAGTCGAACCTGAATCAAATGTTTAGGAAACATCTATTCTATCCATTGAACTAAGAGGCCAAAAAAGGACTGCAAAATTATGCTTTTTTAACAAATTATTGATTAGATTCTCTATATTTTTCAATAAACTGTCTAATATTGTGAGT
>JBBQIF010000089.1:0-9129 GCA_038324665.1 Bacteroidia bacterium | reverse complement strand
AAAATTGAAGAAGAGCAGTTAACTTCGAAACCAGAAACCATAACTGAGGTAGTAAATGGCTCAATTAATTTTGATATCAATGATTATTTGATCCCTAAAGTAGCACGCTTGTTTGAATTTAGCAAACCGGCTACTGCAATCGATGAAACTCTTTTTGAACCATTAGTAGGAGAAGCATTTAAACAACTCGATTTTGATGTCAATATCTTACCACAAGGTGTTCGAAAAAATCCTTATGCCATTATCCGGTTCAGGGAGGAAAACATTGCTTTTATAGTAGATGCCAAAGTCAGCAGTAAAGAATACTTTAACACTACCGACGATAGGGCACTTAAAGCGGCGATTATTGACCATACAATAGACTTGAAACGCGAAGGATTTAAGAAAGTTGGATTTATTGTAGTATGCAATTCTTTTGAAGCCAACCACACCGATTTTATTAATTATATCAACTGGAACACTGATATCAAAAAACTCATTTTGCTAACCTCGGATGCTCTGTTATATATTCTGGCATATAAAATAAAAGACAAACTGAGACTTGAATTTGTTGTTGAACGCTTAGTAAGTTTAAACATTCTTATTACCCCTCAGAATGTAATCAATGGGTTTGATAGTCAATAGCATCCTTATTTCAATTTACCTTCTCAATTTTCCAATAAATATTCATATTTAGCAGATAGGCTTTACTCTTTTAGATTATGCGATTACTGATCTATAGTTTTGCTAAGTTCGATGAAAACGCTTCGCTAATACAGTCAATGACAAAACTCGGCGCTTCTGGCTTCTACTCACTTTGGATATATAATATCACCTTGCGCTCGTTCCGCTAAGTTATCAAGTTTAGTTATGCTCGAAATTATAGTATGTTTTTAGAATATATCCATATCAAATAGTTTTTCGATTTTTCGAAAACCTACTTAAGATGGGTATAAAAAAAGCGATGTGAAAATCACATCGCTTTTTAAATATTTCTAAAATTAAAGTTTATACCCCTACGTCATGATGTGCACTTTCATTAATATAAGGATGATTCACCGCTATAAGGTTCCTTTTGCTTAACGCAGTCAATACCCAATAGATGAATACACCTACAAATAACAATGCCATACCTATTTCTAGTGCACCTACTCCTGCATGATGGTCTAATACGCCCGGCATTATCATTAAGTATAAATCGTTCCAATGACCAATAATAATGACAATAGCCACAATTGTGAGGTTAGTTGGATTGCGTTTACTGTTTCTCGTCATCAAAGCAAGGAATGGAATTAGGAAATTCATTACAAGATTGAAGAAGAAGCTAAACTTGAAACCGCCTTCCCAACGTTTGTAGAAGTGAACTGATTCCTCAGGAATATTTGCATACCATATTAGCAAGAACTGCGATAACCATAGGTAAGACCAAAAAATGGTAAAGGCAAACATAAACTTACCCAAATCATGAATATGCTCGTCGGTTACTGCTTTCAGGTACCCGTTACGTTTTAAGAATAACACAAACAGTGTGATGATGGAGAGAGTAGTAACCCAGCCAGTAGCAAAGTTATAAAGCGAATACATGGTACTATACCAATGAGCATCTACACTCATCATTACTACCCAACTTATTATGGATAAACCGAATCCAAAGAAAAGCGTAAAAGCAGCGGAATAAGTTATTGATTTCTTGAAAAAAGTGAGTCCCCCTTGTGCATCTTCCTTTTGCGATAAGCTCCTAAGTTTTTTGCCGAACAAGAACCAAATCACAGGAATACAAACCATAAAACCTACGATGAGTTTGGTGTTCAGGAACCAAGATTTATCCGCAAGTATCGGGTCGTAATCAGGGCTTCCTTTAGGAATGTGTTGATGTTCATAATGCACCCAATGGTAAATATTCTCACCATCGAGGAAGAATACAAGCAATAACAGGATGGCGCCAATAGGTAGTATTGTACTCATAGCCTGGGGTATTCTTATCAATATGGTGGCCCAACCGGCGTTAGCAATGAACTGTAGTGCATAGAAAAACAATCCGCATACACCTATGAGAAGGAGGAAATAGCCATTCATCAGGAGATTCGCATAAACCCGGGTGTACCATGGTTTCGCATGTCCTACAACTACGGGATGTAGCACTTCATTATTGCTCACTGTATCCACTCCATTGATATTCTGTCTGCTTTGTTCTGCACTCAGATGAGAAGCGGATGCTTCGCCATGCATTTCAGGTTGATGTGAGTCATGGCTGGCTTCTGTATTATGTGCAGTGGCCTCTGTCTTATGTGGTGTATCATTCGAATCCTTAGGAATTGTAAATATACCAACAGCTGTCAATATCGCCCCAATAAGCATCAATGCATAGCATAAATTTTTGGTCTTGGAAGGAAAAATAAAATTTTCCTGATGTACATTTATATCGTGTCCGTGGCTCATTTTAATGCGTAATTTTTTTAGGTGAGTGGTGCGCTGGTTTTACGGGAAAAGTATCTAATGGTGTAATTGAAGGTGCGGCAATCCTATTTTCAACAGCCTTAGGCATATTTCCTATGCTATCCATCATACTTAATCTTTTAACATAAGAAACAATGGCCCATCTATCCCTTGGTGTTACCGCAGATGCATAACTGCCCATATTGTTCCTGCCGTATGTAATGGTATGGTATATTTTACCGACTGGCAATTCCTTTATATATTTATCCTGATAGTTAGCCCAAGTTGGTTTCAAAGTAGCCTGTTTGGATGAAACAGTTCCATCATTCCCACCTTTTTCTCCATGGCAAACAGCACAATAAATCCCATAAAGCCTTTCGCCTTCTATTTGTTCGTTCAATGTAAGATCGCTGGGGAACATTAAGTTGGTTCCTGCAGCTTCATAGCCTTCTGGTGTATTATCGAATGGATATTGATAATCCAGCTGCCCAATTGCAACACTTCCTTTTACTGGCTCCCTCATAGACATAAAATAAGGGTTGTAGCGGTATTTGCTGCTGTCAGAAAATTGCGAAAATGGTTCGTACCCCTTTGAGTAATACATATCTGGTGCATATTCATATCCCGTTGCATTTCCTCCTGCTTTCATCCAGCAGGACGAAATTGAAGTAACTAATGCAGCACCGATGATTATTAATATATTTTGCTTCATTCCTTTATTTTAATTTTAATTAACCGGACTCATTTTCCCTGGATTTGAAAGTATTATATCTGCATAATCTTCATACCCATGGTTGGTTCTTTCCTTTACTTCAACAGCACCGCCATTGAATAATATAGCTGATAGTTGATTTTTATCCGCAGCCCTGTTGTCTGTGGCAATGGCTATTACCAGTCTATCATCAGTTTGCCTAAAATCTATTCTTTCAGACGGCATTTTGCCATGCAACATCTTACTTCTTATGAAAAATAAAATGGCTGTACCGAAGGCGGTGAATAATATTGTCATTTCAAACAATACAGGCATCCAGCTAACGCCTACTGGTGGTTTTGCTCCAATAAGCATTGGCCAGTCTGAGGACATCATATAATATTGAATTGTAAAAGCCGTTAAAAATCCTAAACAACCACAAATAAATGAACCTATCGGTAGCAGGGAACGCTTTAAGCCCATCACCTTATCTATACCATGCACGGGGTATGGTGTGTAGCAATCCAAAATATCGCCACCAATTCCGCGTACCTTTGTTATGCTATCCAAAAACTTTTCTTCGCTCTCGAATATTCCGAACATTACTGTGCGGTTTTTATCTAAAAATAATTTACTATCTATCATCTGCTAGTTTTTAATATAGTTATTCCCTGTTTTTCAAAATTGCTTTTATCTCAGACATATTAATTACCGGTAAGAACTTGGCGAACAAGAAGAAACATGTAAAGAACAAGCCGAAAGTACCGAGGAAGATTCCTATCTCTATAATTGTAGGTGAATACATTACCCAGCCCGAAGGAAGGTATTCCCTGTGAAGGGAAGTAACAATGATTACAAAGCGCTCGAACCACATCCCTACGTTAACAACAATTGATAACATAAAAATAAACCATGGAGTTGTTCTTGCCCATTTGAACCAGAATACCTGTGGTGCTAATAAGTTACATGACATCATTGTCCAGTAAGCCCACCAATAAGGGCCCGTTGCTCTATTAATAAACGCATATTGCTCGTATTCAACACCTGAATAAGCAGCCACAAAAAACTCGGTGATGTAGGCAAGTCCTACCATTGTACCCGTTAACATGACTACCTTACACATGGCCTCAAGGTGACCGATTGTAATAAAATCTTGGTAATTCATCACTTTACGCGCTACTACCAATAGGGTCAACACCATACCGAAACCTGAGAAGATTGCCCCGGCAACAAAATATGGAGGAAAAATGGTAGTATGCCAACCTGGCACTACAGATGTCGCAAAGTCCATAGACACAATCGTGTGAACGGATAATACCAATGGTGTAGAAACACCTGCTAATATCAGAGAAACAACCTCATACCTATTCCAGGTCCTTACAGAACCAGTCCAACCCATTGAGAAAAGGTTATACCAAAATTTTCTGCCTGCTGATTTTGCCCTGTCTCTAACGGTAGCAATATCAGGGATTAAACCCAGATACCAGAAAACAAGGGAGACAGAGAAATAAGTTGAGATCGCGAAAACGTCCCAAAGTAAAGGTGAGTGAAAGTTAACCCATATTGAACCAAAAGCATTTGGCAAAGGGAATACCCAATAAATACCTACCCATAAACGTCCCATGTGAAAGAAAGGAAATATAGCCGCACACATTACTGCAAAAATGGTCATCGCCTCAGCCGAACGGTTAATAGACATCCTCCATTTCTGACGGAATAATAGCAGGATGGCAGAAATCAATGTTCCCGCGTGACCAATACCCACCCAAAATACGAAGTTTGTAATATCCCATCCCCATTGTACCGATTTATTTAGGCCCCAAGTACCAATACCAGTATATTCTGTAATGAATAATGTTAATCCCATTATACCCAAAAATATGGCAGAAATAATAAACCCTACTGTCCATGTAGTTGAGGGTTTATTTTCAATCGGCCGGCATATTTCAGACGTTACATCATGGAAAGATTTATCCCCTAGTACTAAATTTGGTCTTATAACTGAATCGTGAATCATTATTGATTAATTATTATTATTAAGTTTTTATGCTGTGGTTTTGGTATCTCTTACTTTAACTAAATATTTTACAGCTGTTTGTGTATTTAATTCTTCAAGTACCCTATATGAACGATCGTTTTTAAACAATTTGTGAATTTCGCTATTCTCATCATTTACATCTCCGAAAACAATTGCACCGGCGGGGCATGCGCGCTGGCAAGCCATCTTTATTTCACCATCCACTATTTTCCTTTTCTCGCGTTTAGCTTTTATCCTAACAGCAGAAATATTCTGAACACACATACTGCATTTTTCCATAACTCCCCTTGTACGAACTGTAACATCGGGGTTAATCACCATTTTACCAAGGTCATTATTGAAATAGAAATCAAACTGGTTGTTATCATTATACCTGAACCAATTGAACCTCCTCACCTTATAAGGGCAGTTGTTTGCGCAATATTTTGTTCCAATACAACGGTTGTAGGTCATCTGGTTTAACCCATCAGTGCTGTGTGTTGTAGCTAGAACAGGGCAAACAGTTTCACAAGGTGCTTGTCCACAATGCTGACACATCATAGGCTGATGCACAACTTGTACATTTTCCCAATGATCGAAATTGGCTTTATCACCCTTCTTGCTTTCAATATCATCAATAGCTTCCAAGCCTTTCTCCTTGGTTATTTTATCACCTTCATAATCCTTTTGAAGGAATAAATCCTCGTGATAATCTATTTTATTTACATTAGTAAAACTGAAATAACGATCGATACGCATCCAGTGCATTTCTCTCCTTCTCCTTACTTCTGCTCTGCCCACAACAGGTACATTATTTTCTATGCTACAACTTACAATACAAGCACTGCAACCAGTACAAGCATTGAGGTCGATTGACATTGCCCAATGGTGATTAGGTGCGCCATCCTTTTGGTAATCATAAGTTTCCCAAAGTGTATAAAGGTGAGGAGCCTTTTTATCATTTCCTGCTTTAGGATTTTTCTTTATCGCATCAAAAGTAGTTTCCCTTACCAAATCCCTTCCTTCAATAGAGAAGTGGGTTTGGGTTTGAGCTAGTTCATAATTACCTTCTGCCTTCTTAATGGAAACCCCATTGATAACATAATTAAAATTACCGTTTACATAAGATACAAATGGATAAGCATTCTTTCCTATGGCTTCGAAAGCACCTTTTTCTCCAATCTTGCCTTTTCTACCATAGCCAAGCGCTAATCCAATCGTCATATTACTCTGACCTGGCTGTATAAATACTGGTAAACTTTTAATGGTATTAGATCCAACTGTTACATCCACTAAATCACCATTCGCAATATGGCTTTTTTCTGCCAATGCTTTTGGAAGCGATACATAATTATCCCAAGTTACTTTACTTATAGGATCAGGGGTTTCCTGTAACCAAGGGTTATTGCTTAGGCTACCATCTTTAACAGCAACATTCTGGTACAAAATTAGGTCAATAGCATTTTTATCGATGATCATCTTTTCAAGGTCGCTGCCAACATTGGCTAGGTTAGCTGAAAAAGCTGGTATTGTAGAAGGTTTTACCTCCATTTTATAGACACCATCATGTAAGGCTTTATTGAAAGCAGTGTCTGTAGCAACACCCATCAAAGCCCATTTATTCTTGATGTACAAATAATAAATAGAAGCTTCGGCCTTCTGCGACATAATCGTTTTATTGGAGAATGGATCTACCAACGATTTAAATGCCAAACCGGCCCATGTAAGCAAAGATTCCTGCGCCTGACGAGTTTTAAATACAGGAGAAATAGTTGGCTGGGTTAATTGATAAACGCCTGCTTTAGGTTCAGCATCACCCCAAGACTCAAGGTAGTGGCTATCCGGAGCAATATATTGGCATTCCAACGCAGTTTCATCCGCAGTTGGTGCCAATGATACTGACAATATTGTTTTTTTAATTCCTGAAACAATCATTCTCGACATAGAAGAACTATAGACAGGATTGCTATTCCAGAAAATCACCGCTTTATAATTCCCATTGTTCAAATCATTAACAAACTGAACAAAATCTGCATCAATACCTTTGTATTGATTAGAGTGATTATCCAAATCAATGGTAGAGCCATAATTATTAAGCAAAATGTTAATACCATTAACAATTGTTTGGATCCTTGAATCATTGGACCCTGAAATAACAAGACTTTTGCCTTTTTCATTCCATAATGCCTTAGCTGCCTGCCCTATTGAACCACCAGCCAGTTCACCGCTTTGCACCACAGGCAGTTGTGCAACACCTGCCTCCTTAGCCAAAGCGTTGTATAATGAAGTTACATATACAGATTCCATTGATGACTTCATCGGGAAACGGTAATCGGCATTGGATCCGGTTAAGGAAAGATTGCTCTCGAATTGAAAAGTTGTAAGGATTTTTGAATCATGGGTGGCGTCTTCTACTTTTCTTCTGGAGGCCCAAGCCTTCGTATATTCTACTGGCGAAATCCAAGTACCTAAGAAATCGGCACCAAAACTTACTACTACATTTGCCTTATCAAAATTATAAGACGGAAGTACTTGTTTGCCAAAAGAGGCAAGGTTAGCGGATAAAATACCGCCATACCCTATAGCATCATAAGTAACATGATTGGTATTTGTATATTTTCCTTTAAAATCATTAATTACAGCCAATGATGAAGGGCTATGTATAGTGCCACTCACTATCGCAATTTTGCCGCCAGCAGCATTGATAGCTCCAAGTTGATTAACTATATCGCTATCTAATGACGACCATTCAATTGGTGAATTTTTCCTATCATTTATCTTTTTAGGTCCACTTAACCTTTCAGTATCATATAAACTAAGGATAGATGCCTGACCGGTAGAACAAAGTCCGCCACCTGAAACAGGGGAAAGCACATTGCCATCCACCTTAATAGGACGGCCTTCTCTTGTTTTTACAGTGACACCACACCCACTGCTACATGCACCACAGGTTGAATTATAATAATTGGCCACACCTGGCGTTATTTCCTCTGGTTTTACCAAATAAGGAACAATATTCCTAACCGGTGTTTTGTTACATGCAGCTAACGAAACCGCGGCAACGCTAAAACCAAAGAACTTTAAAAAGTCCCTCCTGTTAGCACTTAAGCCCATGTTATTCTCACTTAACACTTCATCTAAAGGAAGCGCTTCATGAAATTCATTTTTCTGGGAAGCCAAAAAATCTTTGGTTCTTAATAATTCATCTTCGCCTTTCCAGTATGTTTGTTTATTCGCCATTTTTGTTATTAGCCTAGTGATTGTATTTAATTATATTAATAGTGGCATTTTGAACATTCCAGGGCACCATTCTGAGCCGCAGTAACATTTATCTTACCATCCTTTGTGTAATACTTGCTATAGTTTGAACTTTTATTGTTCTTTTCAGCCTTTATTTTTTCATGGAGTTTTTCATAATATGGATTATTTTCCACATCTATGTTACGCTCTCTGTGGCAATTGATACACCAACCCATTTGTAAAGTTGAGAATTGCTCGATAACAGCCATTTTCTGCACTGGACCGTGGCACGTCTCACAGGTAAGGCCAACTCCTTTAACGTGAATACTGTGGTTAAAGTAAGCATGATCGGGTAAATTGTGAACGCGAACCCATCTCACCGGTTTTGGGTTAGGTCCATATTGCTGACCATTCGGCTTATCAGGATTGTAATCCATGGCCGCATATATTTTCTTTATTTCTGGTGAAATTTCACCAGCATCATTCCTCTTCTGAACACCCTTATGACAATTCATACATGTATTTACACCGGGAATGCTCGCCTGTTTTGATTTTTCAACTGTAGTATGACAGTATTTACAATCGATTTTATAATCTCCTGCATGTATTACGTGCGAGAATTTAATAGGTTGCTCAGGGGCGTAACCTTGCTGAACTCCTACTTCTGTTGCTCCGAAATTATATCCATAGGTGGCAAGGCAAAGTGCTATGGTAGCTCCAACCACAAGTTTAACAATTGTTGGGTTACTCCTTTTTTTATAATTTG
>JBBQIF010000088.1:0-9173 GCA_038324665.1 Bacteroidia bacterium | reverse complement strand
AAGAATTATATGAGTGGTAATTTTAATTTTTTTTAATGGTTTTCAAATCCTACGCAATTGTTTTTCAAATACTACAGAATGTTTTTGAATCCTTTGAATATTCATTTCAAAAAAATAGTTATACTTGTAAACGTAATTCTTTGAAATATTTTGGATTTCAAAAGGCTAACTCAAAACAGCCCGATAAAAAGAAATCTAAATCTGACCCAAAGTACCTTTAGGTGCAATTACAGAGAAATTGTTACCTAATTGTTACTTAAGCAATCTCAATCCCCTTGAGAAAGCCTGAAAATAGGGTGAAGCGTGGAAGCTTAAAACTTAGTGCATGTTTAAGTTCAGAAATTCGCTTTGGATTATCACTAATTTCTTTAACCTTCAACCATGTCGCATTTCTGTCATTTCTTATATCTTTTAAGTAATCGATTATTTCTGACTCCGAAAGCTTGTCATTGCTACTTCTTTCGAAGCCATTAAGCTCACCAATTTGTCTAAAATGCCTTTCGCCCATGACATTAACAAGCTCCTCAATATCTATATTTGGATTTAAAAAGAGGTTCTCCCATGCGGATGAAAAATAGTAATGATCGAAATGACCCCAATCACTATATCTTGAGTGTTTGTAGCTATAAGGTCTATAAACATCAAAACATGAGGAAAAATCTTTTATGATCTCGATACTTATTTTTCCATACAGGGACCAGTACCAAAAGTCTATGTCTTCTTTAAAGTCATAAACAAATTTCCAATCAAAAGATATTTTTGAGTTTGTGCACAAATTAGAAACGAATTCGTATTTACCCATCCAATGGTTTGATGTGAATACACTTTTCATTTCTACCCCTTTTCCAAATTCGAAAAGGTTTGGGTATTGTCTAATCAATTCTAAAGAAATATCAGGTCGGTTAGAGAGAATTCTTCTTTGGTCTAAATTTAATGTTTTAAATCTAAGGTGAAAAAGCAAGCCGCTTAATTCAATATTGTTCTTATCAATTAGGGTAATTATTTGTTCTGATTTTAACAGATTTAAAAGATCAAAATCCCATAGAATTTTTTCATTTTTAACAAGAATATCAGGATCCAAAAAATCCTTAATTTCCAAAGGAAATTCTTTGGGATATAATTCATAAATATTTGATAATTTATTTTTAATTCCATTTTTAGTCGAAACCTGAAGAATCAAACCTGATAGATATGAACTTAAAACTTCCTTTAATTTTTCTATATTATATGCTTCATTATCCAAAATTGGTAATTTTTCATCGAATATAAGAAAAATTATATAATTTTGAGGTTGTGGAAGTAATTTGCCTTGAAGATGAAGCCTTCTACCAACTTGTAAAACAAGTGGTAGAGCGAATTAAAACAGAATCCAACCAAAAAGATGCTGAATGAGTGGATGGAGAAGAAGCCATGCGTATTTTGAATATCAAGCCTAGTATGAACATTAATCCATGCAAGTATTTTCTACCCGCATCCTATGACACGCCACAAACTCCTTACCAACTCTCGCAGAATCCCTATTAGTCAATTTTACCTAGTTCACACGCATTACCTTTTCTATTACGATTAAAGTTTTATCAATTGAAACACCAACACAATAAATATTTCATTAATTTTGTTGTACTAACATGAGAACTTTCCCTATTAAGTACCGATTGGCAATCCTACTGCTTTGCACCTTCATTTCTGAAGGCTTTGCAGGCTACCCCAAACACAGTTTTATGCCAATGCTAGGACTGGCAAGTACAGGTATCAACGACTACTCTTTGAGGGTTAGTCATGGCTTACAAGTATCCTATTCTAGTAGCGACCGCATGCGAACACCTTTGGGCATACGCTACCAATACCGCATGAAAAGGGGCAATATATTGGGTGTCGATTTAATGGGAGTTTATAGCCCCGTTATTATTACACCCCAATACCTAGATGCCGCCACGGGATTTGGCGGTCCAGCTATGTCTAATGGCCAATACATGACCGGTGGAAATATTCACTATTCCAAAACCATCGATATTAAATTGTTAGAAGTATTCGGCATGGCGGGTTTCGGTGGTTATTTTACAGGCGTCGGCAATAGTGCGAAAACAACAGATTACGCTTGGTACAAAGATGGTGGTCCTGGGTTTTACGATTTCGCTCCTGCTGTTACAAACAATGCATTGAGTAAATTCATTCCAGTAATAGCTTTTGGTTGTGGTGTGCGCTTCAGACATCTGGAAGGTGGCTTAAACAATCAGATGTCGCTAAGCAGCCCTGTGAAGGACTTTACTTATAACGGTTACACACACAGCGTTCCTCTCATTTGGAAAAGTATTGGCTATTACGTAGGGTACCGGTTTGAGTTTTAAAACCTTTCGCTCTTAAATAAATTTCAGTCCTCTTATTGCTTATGCAATTCGTATCCTTTTATTACTATTAGTTGACCTATCGTCCATAAGATTTGACATGGTTTCTCATTTACTTTCACTTAAAAAAAGATCAATTTATACTGATAAATAACGTTAACAGTCCTCATCTATAAGTTGCAAGGTGCATTGCTGTAATTAAGAATTTAGGCGTAATTAATATATTTTGTCAGGATATATCTATTTATGCGACTAGTATCGTAAATCTTTACAAAGTGAAAAAAACAGTCAAAAGAAACTTAATTATTGTATTTGCAATAATAATCCTTGGAACAATTGCTATTGTTTTCTATTTATTCAACATGCCTCATCGCGATGTACAGGCCACCAAAACAGATTTCAGCCTGTCATCCTCATCTGTAGTAGCTGAGTATTTGGCGAATGCAGAGGCAGCAAATCAAAAGTATTTGGAGGAAGAAGGAAATTCTAAAATTTTGGCAATTACTGGAAATGTTTATTCTATTTCCGAAGACCTGAAAAATCAAAAAGTAGTATTACTTAAAGATTCTACAGATAAAGCAGGGGTAAGTTGCACCTTTACTTCAGAAACCAATGCACATGCAAGTCAATTAGCAATTGGACAAAAGGTAACCATTAAAGGGGTAATAAGAGCCGGTGCGGGCTATGATGCAGATCTGGATTTGTATGAAAATGTCATCATGGAAAAATGCGATATAATTAACAACAATTAAATAAAATGAAAAAAATAATAGTCATAACCCTCGCCATCTCAGCTTTAGCCACAATGGCTTTTAAGTCTGCAACAACAAAATTAGTAAGCAATAATGCACACATCAATTTCTTCTCACATACCGCTTTGGAAGACATTTCGTCTAACAATTATAAGGTTGTTTCAACTTTAGATCAGCCAACAGGCGACGTCGTCTTTTCTGTTCCCATGCAAAGTTTTGAATTCGAGAAGGCACTTATGCAAAAACACTTCAATAGCAAGGACTTTTTAGACACTAAAAAATATCCTAAAGCGAAGTACATTGGCAAAATCTCTAATTTGAGTGACATTAATTTTGCTAAAGACGGAACCTATAAAGCCAATGCTACAGGCGAACTCACAATCAAAGACGTAACCAAGCCAGTTACAGCCACAGGTAGTATTACCGTTTTAAACGGCAAAATTACACTCAATTCTAAAATGAATTTGACACTTGCTGACTACAACATTACCTTTTCAAAAGGCAAGCCCTCCACTAATGTGGCAAAGGAAGTTACTATAACTACTGAAGCCGTTTATTTACCTCAATAATTAATCAATCACTTTTAACCTTAAAACATTTTTAATAAAAGTGCCATAAAACCTGACTATAATTGATACTCAGGTTTTATTTAAAAAATACAGAATATGCAAATTAAAGGAACAACATACAATTATCAGCAGTTCATGCAATATGTCCAGGCACTTGTTGAGGAAGGGACAACATCTGGCAATAATAAAAGTGAAGCTCTAGTTGGGTTTACAGCGCTCAATTTTAAAAGAATGGAGCGATTAAATAAAACCATTGAAATTGAAGATCAACTGTTAGACAAATTAGGCTCTCTGGGGAGTAAGCAAATCTGGATTGTAATCAGTGAAGCCTGGTGTGGCGATAGTGCACAATGCTTACCGGCAATTGCAAAAATTGCAGAACATTCGGCAGGCTTAATTGATTTGCAAATAATTTTAAGAGATGAAAATCCTGAATGGATAGAAAAATACCATACCAATGGAAGTAAATCAATCCCAAAGCTCATTTCATTTAATACGCTCGGCAAGGAATTATTTACCTGGGGTCCTCGACCAGAAACTGCACAGCAACTCTTAAAAAACTGGAAAGCAAACACTGAAGGCAAATCATGGGATGATTTTGAAAAGGAATTGCATACATGGTATGCAAAAGACAAAACATTATCATTACAAAAAGAATTTTATGAAATATTATCCAAAATCAATGAAACGAATCCTGTTAGCAACTTGCATTTTTTCAGCAATAATTAATTCGGTTTACTCCCAGAATATGACGAAAAATGTTACTGATGCAAAAGGCTTAGCAGTTGGAGACTCCATCATTAATTTTACAGCCAAAGATTTAAACGATAGTTTATTTGATTTAAAAGCTGCGCTTAAAAAGGGTCCTGTAGTCGTAATTTTTTACAGAGGACAGTGGTGCCCCATTTGCAACCGCCATTTAAGCAATTTGCAGGACAGCTTGCAACTCATTTATGATAAAGGAGCGCAAGTAGTGGCCATATCGCCCGAAAAATCTGAATTTCTTAAACGCACTGCTGAAAAAACACATGCCTCCTTTTCACTTTTGTATGATGAAGATTACAAAATCTCTCAACAATTTGATGTTCTTTTTCTACCTGACGCATTAAAGAGAATTACTTACAATACAATTCTAAATGCTAATTTGAAAACAACGCAATCAGATGATAGTGAGCGTTTGCCAATACCAGCAACTTTTATAATTGACACGAACGGTAAAATTGTGTGGCGGCATTTTGACCCAGATTATAAGAAGCGATCAACAGTGGCAGAAATTTTAAGAAATATTCCAGAACAATTGGATAAATAGAAGTGCGTATTCTCAAATAATTTGTGTAATCAAAAATGCAACTCACAAAAACCCTTGGGTATCTCGGATTAGCAGCTTCTATTATTGTTGGTGTAGGTGAATTTTATTTACACTACTCACCAGAAGTATTAAATTCGTCCGAGCAGTTAGCGTTTTTCGCTTATGTTTCAGATGAGCATTTGAAAACTGGGCATTTTCTTGCCATTATAGGATTGCCATTTTATTTTGCAGGTTATATTCATATTTATCGCATGTTACGAAGTGGCAATGAAACACTGGCGCGAATGGTTTTAGCATTAGGGTTTGCAGCCTTTGCAGTTGGCGGTGTTTGGATTGGTTCCCGTGGCTTTATTGGCAGTATCGTTCATCTTAAAAATGAAATGCCCGCTCAAACTTACTTGAAGTTAGTACAGAGCTATGATTCCCTATTAGAAATTCTAGTCCAAATATTAAGAGTGATCATCGCTCTTTTATCAGTTGTGTTTACAATCGCTATTTTAAAAGGAGGTACATCCTATAAAAAGTGGATGGCATTTTTCAATCCGATAGTTATCTTGCTAATACTTGTACTCATTGGTAAATCCTTGCCTGTAATAGGCAAAGGTATTCTACCGATTCTGATGAACATAACACATTTTATCATCTTTAGTCTTTCACTTTTTCAATTAAATAATTTAAAACATAATGCTTAAAAAAATATTTATTACTGCTCTAATTTTAATATTTATAGTAGTTACAATTACATCCTGTCATTTTTGGAAAGATGCACATTCATCCAAATACAAAGTTACTATAGAGGATTCAAAAATACCAGTATTCACAGAAATTCAAATTCAGTTTTCGCATCAATATGATAATAAAAAATCATTGCCAATTGCCCCATCTGCAGTAATTGATATAAATAACGATGGAATTGATGAAGTCTTTATGGGAGGAGGTCTCAATCAGAACGATAAAATTCTAAAATTTGAAATTGACAAATTTGTTGACATCACATCACAAACCAACTTCGGAGTAAAAGGAAATTTTACATCTACCGGCGTAGCAACTGCCGATTTCGATAACAATGGCTTTCAGGATATTATAATTGGGCGCGAAGATGGTTTACATATTTATTATAATACCAATGGTAAATTCACTCATAAAGCAATTAACACTCCGCTCAACTCCAAATCCACCCCAGCGGGAATTACATTGGGCGACATAGATAAGGATGGTGATATAGATATTTTTCTTTCCACCTATATCAAAAAAGAATTGATGAAAGGCCAAACAATTTTTGAGGACAAAACTTATGGCGCCACCAGTGAATTATTAATGAATGATGGGAAAGAAAATTTTACAAGTATTACCAAACAAGCTGGGTTGGAATATGTGCATAATACCTTTATGGCTATACTAATTGATGTGGATGGAGATGGTGATTTAGACCTTGTTGTAGCACACGATACAGGCGAAGTGAGAACCTATAAAAACAATGGCGATTCTACTTTCACCATGATAGAAAATCCTTTGACCAATAAATTTGCTTATCCTATGGGTATTGCTGTTGGCGATTATAACAATGATGGTAATATTGATTTTGCCTTTTCAAACACAGGCAGCACATTGCCTCGGTTCATGGCAAAAGGAGACATTAAGGATGTCTCTAAATTCAACGAAAAATACATTTTGTTTCGGAACGATGGTGACTTTAAATTTACGGATGTTGCCAACGAAACAAAAATCGCTGATTACGAATTTTCATGGGGATTGGTTTTTGCAGATATGAACAATGACGGTTTGCAAGACCTAATGGTTGCCGAAAACTATGTTGATTTACTCCCCAATAAAATTTGGCGTTTGCCGAGTAGAATGTTGATTCAAAAAGAAGATCATACTTTTGTTCCTATTGAAAAGAAAAGCGGTGTGGTGAACCCAAATTTCGGAATTACGCCTTTGGTAAGTGATTTCAACAATGATGGAAGTTTGGATATGATATGGACCAATATTAATACCCCTTCATTAGCTTACCTTAACAAGGGAAATAAAAATAATTTTATCAAAATTCACATTTTCAAAAATGCAAAATCAATTGGAGCAATTGTAACAGTCAACCTGCCTTCGGGGAAAAAACTAACCGACCATCTAATAACAGGTGAAGGATTGGGGAGCGACCAAACTGCCACAATGAATTTCGGACTCGGCACAGAAAAATCTGTAAAGAGCGTTATTGTAAAATATCTCAGTGGCAAGGTGGAAACAATAGAAAACCCTCAAATAAACACCACGTTATTAATCAATAGGGAATAATACTCTTTATCTAAACTTATTTAAATTTCTTGTCAGGTTTTAACCTTAGCCACGACTACTTATCCCAGAATATGAATGTAATAAAACCATTAATAAAAAACACTTTGCTAAAGTAAAATAATTATGACCGGGCTTTTAAGAATATTATTTTCAGGTTTTGTAATCAGTTTCTTGGGATCTCTTCCTTTAGGAACACTCAACACAACTGCGTTTCAGATAGCGGCTTCAGAAAATATTTCAGAAGCAATTATGTTTGCAATTGCCGTGGTCATAGTAGAACTAATTATTGTAAGAATCACTTTGCTAGGCGCAGATTCAATTAATCTCAATAGTAAATTCTTTTCTTATATCATACCGCCCACCATACTTTTGTTAATTTATTTAGCAGTGTCTAATTTTATTTCTGCCAGTAGCCCGTATACCATCTCTGCCAGCTCTGGTATTTTTCCAGTGATAAAATCCACTTTCGTGCTCGGCTTGATCTTGAGTTTACTTAACCCCCTGCATATTCCCTTTTGGATGGGATGGAACAGTATATTAATAAAGAGAAAAAAATTATATAATAAACCAGGGATGTATTCATTCTATATTTTGGGAATTGCACTCGGGTCGGTTTTAGGTTTAATTATTTTTATCTGGGCCGGACAAGTGGTAATATCCTATTATCAGCAATATAATTACTTAATTTCCTACACCATGGCTATTTTATACCTAGGAATTGCCGTTTATTTATCCTTTAATCTATATAAGAAATTACCGAAACTTACTTTCAAAAAAATACAATGATTCAAACCAATCAACAAACACTGAATGAGTTTATAGATATTCTAATGCTTTTAGAAAACAATGTTTATACAACACCGTGTGATCTCTTGACAAATGCAACAATAGGTGAACACACTAGGCATATTATAGAACTTTATCAATGCTTACTTAATGGTTATCCAAATGCAGAGGTAAGTTATGATAAACGCAAAAGAGATGTTAAGATAGAGCGCAACAAATTATTCGCCATCTCTCAAATTGATAATATAGTGCAACTACTTGACAGACCTAATAAGGAGCTTACAATTGAGTATGAATTTAATGGTGTAGTTGCCCGTTTGGCATCCAACTATTATCGTGAAGTTATGTACAACCTAGAGCATACTATTCACCATCAGGCCTTAATTAAGGTGGCGGTTAATCAATTATCGCAACTTATTTTACCCCCATCATTTGGTGTTGCCCCTTCAACTTTACAATTCAGAAAACAATGCGCACATTAGGACATATATCTGCGAAGATTCAATTCTTATTGGATAATCGTGTCGGTCGGGAAACTTTTACATCTTTAGTTTCAAATCGGAAAGTTCAATCCCAAAAAGTAACGCTTAATATGAATCCACTACGTCGAAATATTGTTGTAAATAGATTAGTATCCAATCAAATTTATAAATATTATGCCTACCCTAAATGAATCTTCTTAGAATTAATATACATAAACTTTTGCATTGGGAATACTGGCCGATGTCCGTACTCTATTTTCCGATATTGCCGGTATGGATCTATTTTGCCATAAGGGCCAAGTCATTCTTTTTCTTTAATGCCTCTAACCCCAGTATCAAAAATGGAGGTATGGCCATGGAATCTAAGAAGGAAATTTACGATTTAATTCCTTCAGAATATATTCCAAAAACGGTATATTTTAATCACGGCGCACCTGTGGCGTATATTTTATCAATGGCACAAAATAATCATATTAATCTACCTTTTATTATTAAGACAGATATAGGAATGAAAGGTTTGGGGGTTCAAATTATTAAAAACGACTTTGATTTAACACAATATTTAAAGAGCAGTTTCGACAACTTTTTGATTCAGGAACTTATAAATTACCCTAAAGAAATCGGAATTTTTTATTGTC
>JBBQIF010000087.1:0-9262 GCA_038324665.1 Bacteroidia bacterium | reverse complement strand
GACAGTGGCCAAATCAAATTTCAATATTAAATAGACTGGCAATACCGCAGAGCTGGAGATGCTGACTTTATTAAAGGAGGCAATCATTTCAATATTATCAAAGAAATGCAGCAACATGTATTTCGTCCATGGATTCATTATTGGGCAGTACCCGGAAAAGCTCGTCTTTCATTTTCACCTATAGGTCAGTGGGGGACTTGGACTCCAAAGCAGGAAGGGCCACACCTGTATTTCACTGAATACCGTTCAACTTATCAGTTAACCTTATTTCAGAAAATTGGAAAGTTTGATATTCAACAACGCTACAGATATGAATTTAGATGGATTGGGAAAAAGAACATCGCCAAAGAAAGTCCTGCAGATTTGTTTAGTAAAGATCAGTTCTTTAACTCAGGTCATAAAATGAGGTTAAGATATTTGATGCGGGTAAATTATCCACTAAATAAATCTGGTAAAAGTTACCTCTCTGTTTGGGATGAATTATTTATTGGAATTGGCAAACATACGGCAAACAATAAGGTCTGGGATCAGAACCGCCTTGTGGCATTATTTGGAAGAAAACTTAATGGACCGCACCCAATTAAAATTGAAGTGGGCTTATTATGGCAGGTAGCACCAAAATACGATTTGGCAGTTCCGGCAACCCAAACAGTCAGTTACCAAAATAATAATGTTGAAAGCAATCTTGCCTTTCAGGTTTATTTAATCTTTGATGAATTTCATAAATTATTTCAAAAGCAAAAACCAAAAACAGTTCTTAAATAAGAAACATTAAGCGTATTTTTGAGCCATTATCTGAAAATGGGGCTCCAAACTTATTCTATTCTCAAATCTTTTGGCTTTGCTTTCAAGGGCCTCAAGTCAGCTTTGAATGAAAGGAATTTCAGGCTTCATGTGTTCTCAGCATGCTCTATCATAGCATTAGGGTTTTATTGTAAAATTACGGCATCAGAATGGCTGGTCGTATTAATATGCATTGGATTAGTAATGAGCATGGAATTGATGAACACGGCTATTGAAAAAATAGTAGATATAGTTTCACCCCAGTTCAATGAAAAAGCAGGCAAAATTAAAGATATTGCAGCGGCAGCAGTATTGATAGTTAGTATAGTTTCCTTAATTATTGCATTTATCATCTTTCTACCATATCTATATTGATATAAGGATTCACAATTCTGCTAGTGCAAAATATTTTATACCTTTGTAAGATGAAAATCGAACAAATTTATACTGGTTGCCTTGCACAAGGGGCTTATTTCATTTCGAGTAATGGAGATGCTGTGGTGATTGATCCATTAAGGGACCCACAACCTTATATAGATAAAGCAAAAGCTGAGAATGTAACCATCAAGTATATTTTTGAAACCCATTTTCATGCTGATTTTGTAAGCGGTCATCTTGATTTAGCTAATAAGACGGGCGCAACTATTGTTTTTGGACCTAACGCAAATCCTGAGTATGAATGTAAGATTGCAACGGATGGAGAAATTATACCATTGGGAAATATCAGTTTTAAAGTATTGCATACCCCTGGTCATACAATGGAAAGCACCTGTTATTTGTTAATGGATGAGAATAATATTCCTCACAGTATTTATACAGGAGATACCTTATTTATAGGGGATGTTGGTCGTCCGGACTTGGCACAAAAAAACGGGGAATTAACTACCGAGGACCTTGCGGGGTTCTTATACGATTCATTGCGCAATAAGGTGATGACCTTGCCCGACAATCTAGTAGTATATCCGGCACATGGGGCTGGCAGTGCTTGTGGTAAAAATATGAGCAAAGAAACCTTTGATTCACTTGGTCATCAGAAAGAAAGTAATTATGCCTTAAGAGCAGATATGAGCAAGTCTGAATTTGTGAAAGAACTGACTGACGGTATAGCGGCCCCTCCAGCCTATTTTTCAGAAAATGTAAGGCTTAATAAAACTGGATACCAAAGTTTATCTAGCGTCATTGAGAAAGGGGTTAGGGCACTTTCAGTCACTGAATTTGAAGAAAGAGCAAATGCCACAGGGGCTTTAATTTTAGATACCAGGAAACAAGAAGTTTTTGCTAAAGGATTTATTCCAAATAGCATCTACATCGGTATTGATGGGGGTTTCGCACCCTGGGTTGGGGCATTGGTAACTGATATAAATCAGCCCATTTTGATTGTTGCTGATGAGGGACGTGAAACAGAAGTTGTCCAAAGACTTGCCAGAGTGGGCTACGATAATTCTGTTGGTTTTCTCCAAGGTGGCTTTGAATCTTGGAAAAATGCAGGTAAGGAAATTGATGCAATAGTTTCGATCCCTGCAACTGAATTTGCAGAGGCCACCAAAGGCGCAATTACCATTATAGATGTGCGCAAGCCTGGAGAATATAATCCTGAGCATGTAGCAGGCGCATTGAACAAACCATTGGATAATATCAATGAGCAAATGAAGGATTTGCACATGGATGAAACATACTATATTCATTGTGCAGGCGGTTACCGCAGTATGATTTACGCCTCAATTTTGAAAGCAAGAGGTTTTGAAAAACTGATTGATGTGGCCGGCGGATACAGTGCTATTAAACAAACAGCTATTAAAAAGGAAGTAACTGCCTGTAGTTAAACTATTTCATCCTTCTATTTTTTCCAGTAGGCATTCCATTGCTAATGCATAACCTTCTATACCTAGGCCTGCAATAGTTCCTAAGCAGGCATCCCCAACAATATCTAAATGTCGATAAGCTTCCCTTTGGTAAATATTGGTAATATGTACGGCAAAAGTTGGAATCTTAATGGAAGCAATGGCATCGGCTATGGCGATAGACGTGTGGGAAAAACCTCCCGCATTGATTAAAATACCACTTACCTCGCTTGGCGAACTTTGAATAATGTTCACAATTTCACCTTCGAGGTTAGATTGAAAATATTTCATTTCATAACTGGTAAATTGTAATCGCAGATTTTGCAGAATCTCTTCGCTACTTGAATACCCGTATATAGAAGGTTCCCTATTGCCCAATAAATTCAGGTTGGGTCCGTGGATTACTAATATCTTCATGATAATTGAAACAAAAGTAATGATATTGTCATTGATTTCTCAGCATTAAAAAGAGCCATTTAACTAGCATTTATAAGAGAATTAAACTAAAACTAACATTGTGAAGGAACTAAAAAACATACATTTAAGTTAGAATATTCAATTTTAGGTTATTATTTATCATATAAATCAGCTATAATTGTTACAATTTTAAAATCAATAGGGATGAAAAGGATGTTTTTAATATTTGTGGCAATGGCTACTGCGATAGGTTTGAGCGCTCAGGCTTTTGAAATGGGAAAATCATATTTGAGTTTAGGCTATGGTTTGGGTAATTTGAACCACAAAGTTGTGGAGCAAAGTATCGCGGTGAGGGATGCAAAGTTCTCATCTTTTGGTGCCCTTTTTTTAAAATATGAATATGCGCTTACTAAAAAAACCGGAGTGGGACTTAATATAGCCTATCGAAGAGAAACAGGAAGTGCTATGGAAACTTATATTGATATTAATAAAAATGTAATTGATTATACCCAAAATGTCATTTATTCGGCTTGGAGTGCTTTGGCCAGAATTAATTATCACATTGGGGAAGACAAATTCGTTGATCCTTATATTGGCTTTGGATTGGGATTCAGGTCAGGCATTTGGGGCTACTCCACTTCGGTGCAGGGAGCGCCTTCCAATCCAAAACTTAAGAAGGTGTCCCCTATTGGTGTCGAAATGACATTGGGATGTAAAGTTCTTTTAAGCGATCATTATGGGGCATATTCTGAACTTGGATTTTCCAAAGGCGTTTTCCAAATAGGTGCCTATAGAAAATTTTAAGGAGATGCTATAAGATTTTACTAGCTCTGATAGAAAATTTTTTCAAGCCTTTTGGTTTAAAAGAGGTAACTTTGCAAACTAATATCAATGCATGAGCGACCCGATTAAACACGAATGTGGTGTAGCTTTCATTAGGCTTTTAAAACCTTTAGAATACTTTACTGATAAATACGGAACTCCCCTTTATGGCTTAAAAAAGCTTCAGCTTCTGATGGCCAAGCAGATCAATAGAGGTCAGGATGGCGCTGGGATAGGGGTTATTAAACTAGATCCACAGTTTGGACAACGCTACCTTGCCCGCAAACGCTCTAATTCTAAGAACGCTATTGCAGATATCTTTGAGGAAGTTAACAAGAATTTAATGACACTGGACCAGGCTAATATGCATAATGCGCTTTACTTGAAAGAGCATTTCCCATATGCAGGCGAATTGATGCTAGGTCATTTAAGATATGGGACACATGGTGGGAATAATTTGGAAAACCTGCACCCATTTCTTCGTCAAAATAATTGGATGTGTAGGAATTTGGTATTGGCAGGTAATTATAATCTTACCAATGTTGATGAACTTTTTACACAGCTGATTGAATTGGGCCAGCAGCCTAAAGAAATCAGTGATAATGTGACCATGCTGGAAAAAATTGGTCATTTCCTGGATGAGGAGAATGAAAGGTTATTCAAAATATTTAAGGAACAAGGCTATAGTAATTTTGATATTACAGAAAAAATAAAGGAAAACTTATCAGTTGAAAATATTTTAAAAAATGCGTTCAAGCGCACTGATGGTGGTTATCACATGGTAGGCATGATTGGTCATGGCGATGCGTTTGTTATCCGCGACCCTAATGGTATTCGTCCTTCATTTTGGTATGCCAATGATGAAATGCTAGTAGTAGCAAGTGAAAGGCCGGCCATTGCTACATCCTTTAATGTCCCGTACCAGAAGATCAATGAAATAACGCCCGGATGCGCACTGATTATTAATAAAGATGGCAGTTTTAATGAAACCAGGATTTTAGATCAAAAGGAGAAAAAATCATGTTCCTTTGAGCGCATTTATTTTTCAAGGGGGAACGATGCAGATATTTATAATGAGCGCAAGGCCTTGGGCAGGTTATTGGCTCCAACGGTAATTGAAAGACTTGATAATGATATTGAAAATACTGTATTCTCCTATATTCCCAATACTGCATCAACTTCTTTTTATGGCATACTGGAAGGGGTAAATGACTGGTTGAAAACAAGGAGGACCGAGCAGTTAATGGCTGAAAGGGAAACTCTTACCCCCGAGAGGATAAGGAATATGTTGACTTATAGGATAAGGCATGAGAAAATATTGGTAAAAGATGCCAAAATGCGTACATTTATTACCAATGATGCTGACAGAGAAGACCTTGTAGGACACGCCTATGATGTTACTTACGGCATTATTAAACCCAATATTGATACCTTGGTGATTATTGATGATTCAATTGTTAGAGGTACAACTTTGAAAACCAGTATCCTTAAAATATTGGGTAGGCTGGAACCTAAGAAAATTATAGTTGTATCGAGCGCTCCACAGATATTGTATCCCGATTGTTATGGCATAGATATGAGCAGGTTAAAGGATTTTGTGGCTTTCAGAGCACTGATTGAATTATTGAAAGATAATAACCAATTGCACCGACTCGATGAGGTTTATGAATTATGTAAAATTGAAATGCACAAACCAGTAGAAGAAATGGTGAATCAGGTGAATCAATTGTATAATATGTATTCTCAAGAACAGATTTCTGCAAAAATAGCCGAGATAGTAACCCCTGAAAATTTTAAACCGAAGGTAGAGATAATTTTCCAGACGGTAGAGAATATGCATAAGGCCATTCCAAATCATTCAGGAGATTGGTATTTTACAGGTAATTTCCCTACCCAAGGAGGTGTAAAAATCGCCAATAGGGCCTTTATATATTTTATGGAGAAGAATAATGCCAGGGCGTATTAGTGAGACTCAATTTTCGCCTAAGCGAAAATTGCAAGTCGAATCTTGTCCTGATATCAACGTTCTTCAGGGCTAATCCCGATAGTGCTGCACATCAGGCTTTAGTCCAACTATACTTGCAACATGCAAGTCTGAATTTTACAATAAACTTTTATATGATGCAGAAATGAAATTGCCAAACGGTCAATTAATGATAGTTATATTTTGATTTTTCTAGTGTATAAAAATGGGATGTAAAAATCAGTTAGATATTTCTGGCCTTTACATTATTAACCTTACCCCGTTTAATTCTGAAATTCTATAGGGGAATTTATCTCCGGGCGAACTGATAAACATGAAATTAGTGGGTATTTTCCATTTAGCACTTAATTGGTTGATGAGTTCCGGGTTAAATTCTCCGTCCACCTGGATATATTCAAGCTTAATTTCAGGGTAAGCCCTGTCGAGAGCGTCAAAGTCGGACATGAAGGCATCGCTTACATGTCTTTTCTCATTTACAACTGTTACAATCTTCATTTTTGAAGTAATCTCATTTTCATAAACATACATAATCGCCTTGTTAAGTAAAGAGATATCATCTGCCTTTGAAAAATAGACAAACTCCTGCCGTGTGAGCTTGAATATTTTCCGTGTTAAAATATGTTCAGCATGCCTTATTTGATTTTGAAAGGACACAAATACGCTGCTAACAATCATGAGGAGGTATTGTAAAACTTTACTCCGATTAAGCAATAAAAAGATAAAAAACATTGCCGGCACAAAATATTGGAGAAAAACGAAGAGAAAATCAGGATGCAATTTGATATTGCCATAAACAGCAAGCAGTACAGCAATGATAGCAATGAAAACTATAAAAGGTGGAGCAGTTTCCGGTCTGGGTAATTTTGCCCGCTTAATTTTAAGAAGGAAATTGCCAAATCCAAAATATGCCATAACGAGCAGGAATGAAATAGTATAAACGCCTGCTAATGGACCCAAGCTACCTTCGGTAATAACTAAAACTGAAATGCATAATATAAAAAACACCAAGATAATTCTTGGGGAACTTCCATTACTGTTTTCTTTTAAGAGCATCTGTGGCAATATTCTGTCAAACGTCATGCGCTTCATTAGACCTGTAACCCCAACGTATGAAGTGAGCACCGCCCCGCTTAAAACCAATACAGCATCAATTGAAACCACCATTGCTAATGTGCTACCACCTGTAACATTGCCAAGGTGCGATAAAAGTGTTTCCTGATGCAGGCCCACCTGTATCATTGGCACTATACAGATGATTGACAAGGCCAACAAAGGATTGAGAATACTTACCACTATCCACATGTTTCGAAGTGTTTTTCTGAAAACACCGGGTGCCTGTTCTTCAACAAAATTTGCAGAACTTTCGAAACCGGAAATGCCAAGCATTGCTGTGCAGAATCCCAGGAACAGGGCTATTGGTATGCCATATTTTACAGGGGCTTTAAAATTCATCTGTGCAATATCAAGACCAGAATTGAAAAGGAACCAGGCGGCACTGCCAATCAGTAATAACATTGAGCCTAGATGAATAATGAAGATAAAAACCGCCACCTTTGAAGATTCTTTTATCCCTGTCATCATAAGTACCATAAAAAGGCCAAGAAGTAAAACGGTTGAAATAAATATAGGTACTTCATGAACAAGCGCATGAAGGTAATGCATAGCTTCGCTAGCCGAAATAACAGCGGTTGCCATATAAGATAGTATGGTAAGGCATGCGGCTACCGAGGCATTGCTCTTCGAAGTCGTATTGAGCAGGATGTTATAAGCGCCACCATTTAATGGTAAAGCACCCACAGCCTCTCCATAAACTTTGCGAAATAGATATAATACTACCGCAACTATCAGCAAGGATATCCAGGCATATTGGCCTGCATAAGCAATGGACAAGGCGGAAACATACAGGCAAGATGAGGTGATATCATTGCCACAAATAGCAGTAGCGGACAATTGATTTAGCTTTTTTTCGTTTTTCATTTCTTTCGAATTTTGTAGATTAATATCTCTACTAAACTGCAGATGCAAATAACGTATATTAAGTTATAATCGACAAAAGGAAATCCATTCGGTTTATAACATACTTAACGGAAGCTCCTAATAAATATGACTTGGTAGGATATTGGTAGAATTATTAAGGCGCTTTAATGATAATTTTGTATTTTCCCGACTTCGTTTTTTTTTCGATTCTGTTTTGAATCTAAATTTAAATTGTATTGTCCATGCGAATTATTAACATTTCTTATCGGTTGCCTGTTTCATTTAAAAAAAGAGATGGGAAAATGGAATTGAAAACTTCTTCTGGTGGATTGGTAAGTGCCATTCTTTCTCTGAAAAAGAGCGATGAAGAACTGCATTGGTTCGGAGTTGCAGATTTTACAAGGTCTGATTATCAGCAGGGCAGCCATTTGTTATCAGAGGAATTCAAATTACATCCCATCTTCCTGAATAGGGAGGTCAATAGCGGCTTTTATAATGGCTTTTCAAATTCTGTAATATGGCCCCTCTTCCACTATTTCCCATCATTTGTGGAATACAGCGAACCTCAATTTAGGCAGTACATGGAAGCCAATCAAACAATAGCTGAAACAGTTTCTGAAATATTGCTTAAGGATGACCTAATCTGGATACATGACTATCAACTATTACCGTTGGCGGAAATGATTAGAGGGCTGAAACCAGATGCCAAAATTGGCTTTTTTCTTCATATCCCTTTTCCCTCTTATGAATTGATAAGATTGTTACCCAAATATTGCAGGGATAACCTGATAAAGAATTTACTTGGGGCAGATCTTATAGGATTTCACTCCTATGAATATGCACAGCATTTTTTGAACAGTGTGCAAATGATCCAGGGAATACAACACAAGCAGTTCAATTTTTTACATAAAGGTAGGAATATTAGGGTGAAGGTTTTTCCAATCAGTATAGATTTCAACAAATTCAATGATGCCTTTGCAATGCCGAGAGCAGAGGCTGAACGAAATAAATTAAAAAATCTTTATGAAGGCAAAAGCATCATATTTTCTGTCGATAGGCTCGATTATACCAAGGGAATAATGTATCGGCTGAAGGGATTTTCTGAATTTTTGAAGTGCTTTCCAGAATATAATGGTAAAATCATCTTTTTATTAGTGGCTGTACCATCTAGAGCAGACCTTAAAAGATATAGGGAAAGAAAGCAAATGATAGAGTTACTGATAAGCGAGATCAATGGAAATTATGGAAACCTCGATTGGACACCTGTTGTATATAAATACGGTTCGGTTGAATTCAAGGAACTAATTGGACTATATACCAGTTGTAATATAGCGCTCATTTCCCCATTAAGAGATGGTATGAACCTTGTAGCAAAAGAGTTTATTGCTTCCAGGAGCGATGAAGATGGTGTATTACTGCTGAGCGATATGACCGGCTC
>JBBQIF010000086.1:0-9302 GCA_038324665.1 Bacteroidia bacterium | reverse complement strand
AAACAGAATTGGCAAAAGCATTGGCATCCTTTTTATTCAACGATGATAACGCGCTGGTGCGAATTGACATGAGTGAATACCAGGAAAAACATACCGTAAGTCGTTTGATAGGCGCTCCTCCCGGATATGTGGGCTATGATGAAGGCGGACAGTTGACAGAAGCAATCCGAAGAAGACCTTATTCAGTTGTTTTACTGGATGAAATAGAAAAGGCGCACCCGGATGTATTTAATATTTTATTACAAGTACTAGATGATGGCCGCTTAACAGATAACAAAGGCCGCACCGCTAATTTTAAGAATACCATTATTATCATGACGAGCAATATAGGGTCGCATATTATCCAGGAAAATTTTGAGGGAATGAATGATGACAACAGGGAAGAAGTATTAGCCAAAACCAAAAACGAAGTTTACCAGTTATTAAAAACGACCATCCGACCGGAGTTTTTAAACAGGATAGATGAGATATTGATGTTTGAACCATTGAGTAGGGAAAATATTCATGAGATAGTCAAAATACAAATAGCAGGAATTACCAAGCAATTAGCTGAGGCTGGCTTCACTATTGAGATAACAGATGAGGCTATTGATTGGCTAAGTCAGTTGGGATATGATCCGCAGTTTGGCGCGCGACCGTTGAAAAGGGTCTTACAGAAAAAGGTATTGAATGAATTGTCGAAGAAAATTTTAACAGGAGAGATTAACAAGGACCAATCGATAGTTGTTGATTCGTTTGAGAACCAAATCGTTTTTAGGAATTGATTAAGTAGGTTGTATTAATTGGAAAAGCAGTTCTTAAAGGAACTGCTTTTTTTTAAAAGAAATACACAGGAAAAGAGCGATAGGCAGAAAATATATGTATTATTGTCATTTATATGACAATTGTAAGGATTTTAAAATAATGCATACATTTGTATTCAATAAAGAATATTTATCATGAAAAAACAAATACGATTATTGATTATTTTCTCATGTTTATCCACGTTGCCTTTTTCAATATTTTCTCAGGCACCAAGTATTAGTGGATACTTTATTCCCCCTAAAACGCTGAAAGAATTTGTTACCTATTTCAATCCAAATGGAGGATTAAATGAGGGAGACTCGGGTGTGGGTTTAAATTGGGATGTGAGCAATTATCAAAATTTATATAATACACTTATACAACATACTGATCCTAAATTTGCACCACATTCTGCAGATTTTCCTAATGCATCCGTAGTAGAATTAAGGCCGCTACCCGGTGGTGATACCATTTTCACATTTCATAATATAATAAGCTCTTCAAATGCTAGTAACTCTATATTAGGCACTTACCAAGTTTCAAATAAAAAGTTGTTGGTTTATATCGCGCCCAAAATATTGGCAGAGTTCAAAGTAGGGAACAATATTGGGCATTTTAGAGATAGCATAAGTAATTCGTATTCTGCAACAGGTACTTTTGACTCAGCGGGGTTAACTGGCACCATTAAGAGGCACGGCGTACTCAAACGCTTTTATGATGCTTATGGGGCAATAAAAACACCTTATCATACCTATAATGATGATGGTCGTGTAAGGCTTTGGGACCATTATACAGACAGCATTACCCTAAATGGGAAATTAACGGTGCATGAGATATTTGAAACCAATTTT
This sequence comes from Bacteroidia bacterium, assembly GCA_038324665.1. Lineage (GTDB taxonomy): Bacteria > Bacteroidota > Bacteroidia > NS11-12g > UBA955 > JABMMZ01. The sequence goes on along the minus strand of JBBQIF010000086.1, from coordinate 7,668 downwards.
ATATGGACACAATCGGCTGATCCTTTAAGGCATGCATCCATTACACATACAACACTGGATGGCGTAAAAAAGGATGAAGGTTTTTTCATTTGTATGGGTTGCAAGGTTGGAATTGAAATGTTGAATAAAAAGCGTGAAAATATCAGCATTTATCCTCAACCTGCCAACGACAGGATAATAATAAAATTAAATATGACAGATGCCAACGAGTATAAATTAATATTAACCGATATCAGTGGACGTATCCTTTTTACCTGCAGTTGCGAGTCTGGAAAAGCCCCGATGGAAATAAACACTACTTTGTTTGCATCTGGTGTTTATTTGCTTAAACTGTGTGGTGCAGAGCAGCCCTTAACTGAAAAACTGATGATCACCCATTGAACTTAAACCCCTGCCAAGAGGAATCAACTGCAGTTAAGATCAGCTTTTAATTGAGGTTCTTATTTATTTATAAGGTACATGGAAAAAAGTAAATAATTTCAGTTAAAAGAAATGTTAAAGTTTTTTCTGCAACCCATAAAAGTTTTGTAATTTTGTATTGTGAAATTACAATTCGGAATTCAGCCTGAAAAGGTTAAATCTAATATAGAATCATTTGAAGGATATAGTAAGCTCTCATTTAAACCATTTGAGTCTAATATTTGTGGGTTGATATTATACCTGAAAAGTGCCATTGGTATTTTAGCCGAGATTCCGATTGAAAGTACTAACAGATACTTCAGTATGCCCTTAAAGCCTTATGATTTTGGTTGGTTCGAGTTCACTACCACAGACCATCAGTATGTGATAGATGTGGAAATTGAATAGCGCTTCACCGAGGGACTCTCATTTATTTCTTCTTGCTTTTCGGCATTAGCACATAGGCTATAATCACTAGTATCGCTAAAACAGCAAAGATGCCGACACCGCCACCATAAGTAAAAATTTCAGGAATTTTGTCGCAAGAACTTAGAGTAAATAGAATTATAAGCGCGGAAAGTAGAATAGGTTTTTTTTTCATATAGTAATTGTTATTTGTGAAACAGTTCACTGAGCAAAAATGGAAAGTTTTACATTCATTCGAGTTACACGGGATTAAATAAAGATTATATCTATCACACTTTGCATGTTGCATTGGCTATTAAACCATTTTAAAATTCGCAACAACATTTTTCTTATTTATTTGTTATTAATTTACAGTATGCAAAACTTTGTATTTACAGATTTCAGACCCGATGAGGAGAAGAATAAGTTTGATGAACTGTTAGATATCTTCACGCAATTGCTTCAATATACCGCTGGAGATGCCGGAGAAGCGCTAGACTGGATGCACCAGTTGGATAACCAACACAATATTACAAACGGAGAATATGGTATGGGCGATTTTATCCAGGATCTTAAAGACAAAGGCTATCTCAATGAAAATGAGCAAAGCGGTGATTTTGAAGTGACCAATAAAACCGGACAGGTAATTAGGAAAAAAAGTCTTGAAGAAATTTTTGGTAAGCTTAAAAAAGCGAATAACGGTGAACATAAAACCACTGTTACCGGTCATGGTGATGAAGTAAGCAGCGATAGTAAACCCTACGATTATGGTGATAGCTTGGAGAATATCAATTTTACAGCATCCATCAGGAATGCACAGATTAACCATGGTATCGATGAGTTTAATCTCACCAGCGATGACCTTGAGATTAATGAAAGGGAAAGCAAAAGTAACAACAGTACAGTACTAATGATTGATATAAGCCATAGTATGATATTGTATGGAGAAGACCGTATAACACCAGCCAAAAAAGTAGCAATGGCCCTAGCAGAATTGATCAAGACCCGTTACCCTAAAGATACATTGGATATCATTGTTTTTGGCAACGATGCTTGGCCTGTAGAAGTGAAGGATTTACCATTTTTAAAAGTTGGGCCTTATCACACCAATACTTATGCTGGATTAGAACTGGCCATGGATTTATTGCGCAGGAGGAAAACTGCCAACAAACAAATCTTTATGATTACAGACGGCAAACCTACCTGCTTAAGAGAAGGCAATCGCTATTATAAAAACAGTTGGGGCCTCGACAGGAAGATACTGAACAAGACCTTAACGATGGCTGCTCAATGCAGGCGTTTGAATATTCCCATCACCACTTTTATGATAGCCAAAGACCCTTGGTTGGTGAAGTTCGTAGAGGAGTTTACAAAAACAAATAACGGTAAGGCTTTTTACAGTTCTCTAAATGGATTAGGCGAATATATTTTTGAGGATTATATTAGGAACCGGAGAAAGACGGTACGTTAATGGATTAATTTATGAAGCAGTATGAAATTGTTATTTTCTCCAATATAATTGCCTCCCTCTCTTCGCTAATTTTAACTTTAGGTTGTAGCTATCTTCTAACATTTCTTCCCAACGACCTTAATAAATTACTTGTTTTTATGATTGTATCATCTTTATTTACATTGGCATACATGCTTGTACGGTTGATTTCCAGCGGCAAAATAGAAATTGAATTGACAGACAAAGGTTTCGCTCATAAATGGACTAGTAAATTCTTATTTAGTAAGGAAAAAAATATTGAATTAAATTGGCAAGAGATTATCGATTATGAATTTGGAGGATGGAGTTTATATAAATTCTTTCAAATAAACTTAATAAACAATAGAAAATATAGAATTTACAGATGGGCTGATTTTGAAGCAAAGGATGGTTTTAAAAAGTTTGCCAGAGGTTTTCAAAGTTATTTTAAACATGTAAAGCACGTGCCATAGTCGAAATTAATTTGCAATAGATTAATCACCGGTTTTTCTGTTGAAAAAAAAGCGATGTGTTATATTGTATCAACGTTGAATAACTAGTTTACTGCTAAAGGTGCCAGTAGTACCTATCACATTTACAATATAAATTCCATCTGAAACAAGTTGTAGGTCAATACTGCCTTTATTGTTCTCGATTGTATTACTAGTTACAATTCTTCCTTGTAGGTCAATAATGTTGATTGTTTTTGATGATTGAATGGGTTCATCAAGTTCAATGTTTAGATAAGTTTTTGCAGGATTCGGGTAAATTTTCAAAGAACTATTATTGAATGATTTTGCCTTGCCAATATCAGAAATAAAACCATCAAGCGGCAATCTCCAAGCGCCTCCGCCATCCAAAAGTACATATAAATGATGGGTAGTAAATCTTACCTTCATAACATTTCCCACTATTAAATTTCCAGCAATGTTTTTCCAAAGCGTTTCTCCTTTCTTTAAAATATAAATTCCAGAATCGGTGGCGGCTATCAAGGTATCTCCTTTAGCTTTAATATCGTTCACCCAACGATTTTCTATTCCCTCGTTAAATGGCAACCAAGTCTTCGTTGAATCTGAATTTACAAAAATACCATTCCTTGTTGTGCCCATGTAAAGTTTATCGCCCCAAGATTCTAAACAGTTAGCAGAATAAGATTTGATGCTGTATGGATAAGGGGGTAAATACCAGCCACCATTTGAATAATTGAATTGAAAAAACAGAGCAGTAACAATGTTTCCACTGGATACATTGCGCACCATACAAAATTTACCCGTTTTATTTTTTACAATATCAGCAAAGTAAAAATTATAACTAAAATTACCCCCGTCAATTAATTTTTTAATTCTGCCTGAATCATTAAGAATCGCTGCAAACGGTGCATTTTGATAATAACCAAGAAAATGCAATGTATCATCCACTAATTCAAGTTTGGGAACTGAGTAACTATTGTAATATAACTGTTTATTGGTTTGACCATCATCGGAGGAAAAATCAGTATAATAGACGCCAAGACCACCCTTGCTTATTAGAATTAAATTCCCCTTATTTAGAAAAGTAGTATAAAGCGTTTTACTGTTTAACCATTGTGGTTTCTTAGTATTTAAACTAATATCTTCATCTAAAATATCGTAAAGTTTATCTTGATATCCTCCAGCCATCTTGTTTTTATAAGTTGATATATCTACCATTTGATCTGCAAATACTGTGTTCATATTGCAAGGTGAAAAACTATTGCCATTGTCTGTACTAAAAAAAGTGCCTTCCAATCTGCTAACAAATAGAGCTTTATCAGTTGCAAAAATGCTACTTAAATTTCCTTTGGTATCAAGGTTATTGTTTAAAAGCGTATATTTAGTATCTCCCGGTTTCCACCTTACGGTATGAATATAAATATTGCCGCCATTAATTCCATATATCCATGTGCCATCATAAGCGAATGAGCCGGGTACAAAAGATTCTTTCATAAGATCTGGATGAGGGATGGTGTCTCCCAAAGCAGACCAAGCTATCCCATCAGCAGAACTATAACATTTTCTGCCGAAAGCGTAAAATGTAGCACCTATTTTTTGAATATATGAAACATAATCTTTATTTAACAGATTGGACTTATTCCATGTTTGTCCATCATCAGAAGAATAGCATAGGCCATAACCGCCGCTATAATTTCCATAAGTATAAAGATTATTATCAGCGCCAAAAATGGTCTCAAAACCTTGAATAGGTACATATTTTACGGTCCAATTTTTTCCCATATCGGAAGAAAATGCGATAGAATCATACGACCTTTTAAAAAACAACTTTCCATTTGCCACAGCAAATCCAGTTTTCAAATCATACATCCAAATATTTTTGGTGCTTGCCTTCCAACTGATCCCGCCATCAGTACTAGTGAATATTCCTTTTAACCATATAGAAGCAAAAATGACATTATTGTAATTGATAAGGCCTTGAATTTTGCCCGAAGGCATTGAATTTGAATGTATCTTTAAGTCACTAATATTATTTATCTTATATAAACCACAAGTGGAAGCAAATAAATTACTACTATTATAAGAAAGGCCTGCTGTAAAATTTCCACCTGCAGGACCTATTGGTTTCCATTGTGATTTTAAAGTAAGCGCACCTAATAAAAAAAAGAAGGTTAAAATTTGTTTCATCGCATTGATTAGAATTAATTGCTTGTAATTTTTACTAGCAATACAAATTTAAGAGACTAATTCAAAAAAACAAATCTTTAATTATTAGGGTCTTATAACTTGAAGAGAAATACTATTATTTTGTATTGTTTATCCAATCTGCCAACATCTCCTCATCCACATGGCTACTACTCCTATTATTAGTCAATATCACAAAGCAAATATCCTTGTCGAAACGGTTCCAGAAGAAGGTCCAGAAGCCTCGCCACCAACCATTGTGATAGGTCCATTGGCCATTGGAAGTCTTTTTTAACCTGAACCCCAAGCCATAACTTCCGCCATAAACGTTTGGTCCAAAAGTAGGTTGCTGCATAAGGTTCATCAAGTCCTTATTAAGTAGTCGCCCGTCTAGCAATCCCCTATGGAAAAGGAACATATCTTCAACATTGCTGAACAGGCTTTTATCTCCCAAGATGCCGTCAAGATAGTAAGGGTCGCTATAGACGTATTTATCAAATCGTCCCGTCATTACTGGTGTTTCGTTGCCTTGTGGTTTATAGCCGTAAAAGAAAGTGTTGCGCATACCACAAGGGAGAAAAATATTTTGGCGCACAAATTCAATAAAACTTTTGCCAGAAACTTTTTCAATCAATATGGCCAGAAAAGCGAAGTTAGAATTGCAATAGCTGAAAGATACATCAGGATCAAGGTAAGGTTTTGGTTTGTTGTTTACCATGAATTGATAAAAATCCCGATTGCACATACAATTGCCTGTATCATGCCAGAAAGTATCGGTGTAATACATGTAATTAGCCAATCCGCTACGGTGACTGAGCAGTTGTTTAATTGTTACTTTAGGATACGGGAAGTCCTCTAAATAATGTTTAACACTGCTATCGAGATTTAATATTTTTTTCTGTACAAGTAGCAAGGTAGCAACACCTGTTATGGTCTTAGATACTGAGGCCATTTGAAATAAACCATTTAGAGGCATGGGTTCTTCCTTATTAATATCGGAGAAGCCATAAGCTTTCTTAAATAATTCATGGCCCTTAGCCATCAAAACAGTGCCATTAAAATCATGTCCGAAATAGTCATTAATACTATCAATAAAAGTGGGGCTGAATGAAGTAAAAGTATCAGGTAAATTGAAAAATGTATCTTTGAATACGGGAATTATTTTTTGAGTATTTACCGGATTACTGCACCTGCTGAAAATGAAAATGAGGAAAGAGAAAGTGAGTAATTTTTGCATCATAAAAAAGTCCCGAAAAATATTACTTTTCCGGGACTTTAGAAGTTTTAATTATACCCAATATGTTCAATATGAAAAAAGGAATTTTAAATATATTCTAGTCATGCCGCAGCTACTAAATAAATAGGCCAACCTTTGACAAAGTAAAATTGGACTATATTATTTGTACATGCGGTATTACTTACAATTAACGAACAACGAAAATATATTCTTTGCTGTTGATTGTTGCTTTTGCAATAAGGTCGCAAGCGGCATTGCTGTATGGGTCGTAATCTACCATGATGGTCTTACCTGAACTGATATTGGTTAAAGTTATTTTACCTGAAACAAAGGTTCTAGCGCAGCCTAATTCTATTTTTTTGTGTAAAGGTTTGTCAATGGTGATGGTGAATTTTTCGCCATTCCTGTTAGTGCCATTCGCACTACCTGTAATATCAAACTCATCTCCGAGTAATCCGATGCCAGGGTCAACTGTTTTGGTAATGGTTCTGTCACTTTCCCAGGATACTTTGCCTTTGTCATTTGTAGCCGTTGCATTGCTCACTTTAACATTAATACTGTTAACAGTTGTCCTTGTTAGAGCAATAGTGCCTGTTAGTTTAGTCATGTTTGTACCATCGCTTCCACCATAATAATTATCGGTATCGGTGGCTGAAACTGTAACCACACAACCTACTATTCCATATCTGTTTGTGGAGGTTAAATGCAGTATGCCTGCCCTGAAACGTCCGTCGTGGCAAAGTGTACCAAAAGGTGCGGTTGATTTTAGTGGCCCAAAATCAATAGTACATTCAATGCCGTTCCCATCGCTGAAACTGCTGTCTGTAAAGTTAACGATTGCGCCACTTGGTAAAATGGTATTTCCACCTCTAGTTTTTGCATCATTACTTGCAAAGTCGTCGGTAACATCAAAAATTGATGTGAATTCGTTTTCAGCCGTAGCATTGTCTTCCGCAGAAGTAATAGTTTCTGCAGTATCGTTTTTGGTCTTCTCCTTTTTACAGGAATAGAAAGTAACTGAAATGCCTGCTAAAAAAAGGCTGCTGATAATAAGCTTAGATAAGCTTTTCTGATTGATTTGTTTCATATAGGTTAGTTGTTATTTTACTGATTGTACTATTTGACTATAAAGTAGCCAAAAGGTTGCTATATTTTTGAAATGTTTTCAATAATAATGCCACAAATTTTTTCAATGGCTTCATCTTCAATGATTAAGGGGGGTGCTAGTCGTATTTTATTTTCAGCGTACAGGAACCAATCTATTAATAATCCGTCGGTTACACAAGCATCTATCACCTTTCGGCAGAAAATTTTGTCCTCCAGGTCTATTGCTAACATTAAGCCAATCCCTGTCACTGTCTTAATCTTAGGGTGAACAAGCAATCGCCTGAAGATCTTTTCTTTTTCCTTAGCTTTAATATGTAAATTATTGGTGGTTATGTAGTTAATAGCTGCTAGGGAGGCTGCACAGCTTAAAGGATGCCCTCCAAAAGTATTGATATGGC
>JBBQIF010000085.1:0-9344 GCA_038324665.1 Bacteroidia bacterium | reverse complement strand
AACCTTTATCCTCAGGCTAAAACTGTAGGCTTAACTAAACATTTTAGTGGCGGTGTTGAAGATGGTTATGTCCTTTTTACCCCTCTAGGCACGGATACCACTTTTTTAATCAATAAATGTGGTCAAAAAATTCATACATGGTATAGTAAATATACGCCGGGTCTGTCAGTTTATTTACTACCTAATGGCCATCTACTCAAAACGGGAACGTATAGTGATACTACCTTTGGTGCTGCAGGTGGCAGAGGGGGTATTATAGAAGAATTGGACTGGGATAGTAAAGTGATTTGGCGTTATAAAATTTTTAATGATTCCCTTTGCCAGCATCATGATATTAAGCCGATGCCGAATGGAAATGTTTTGGTTTTGACATGGCACAGTATTCCAAAAAATGAAGCCCTAAACCTTGGAAGAAAGTCGGCTAATTTTGGTGGAGGGCAGAAAGACTTATGGGGTGAGCGACTTATTGAATTAAAACCGATAGGCGCGGACAGTGCTGAAATTGTGTGGCAATGGGATCTTTTCGATCACATTATTCAAGATTACGATTCCTCCTTAATCAATTATGGCAATGTCAGCAAAAATCCAGGTTTAATGAATATCAATTATGCCTTGAACTTAAAGACACATGACTGGATCCACATGAATGGTATTGATTATAATGCAAAACTAGACCAAATCGTTATGAGTTGTCACAATATCTCTGAAATATGGATAATAGACCACGGAACCACAAACTCTGAGGCTGCTTCTCATTCGGGTGGAAAACGCGGGCATGGTGGCGACTTATTATACAGATGGGGTAATCCAGCAGCATACGAAAATGGTGGACCACTTGACAGGAAATTATTCAGGCAGCACAATGCTAACTGGATTCCATCGGGTTTGAAAGATTCAGGATCCATTATCCTTTTTAACAATGGTGCGGACAGAGATACCGCTTATTCAAGCATAGACATTATTACAACACCGGTATTTAATGGCAGCTATCTTAATTCCTTACCTTATGGTCCTTCCAAGGCTTCATGGATTTACAAAGATTCAATACCCACAAAATTCTTTTCACAGATCATATCCGGCGTGCAAAGATTGCCTAATGGCAATACCCTTATTTGCAGTGGTGTGCAGGGTCGTTTTTTCGAGATTACACAAAAGAAAAAAACTGTTTGGGAATACAGAAACCCTTCCAGTGGCTCCAACCTACAATCAGATGGCGAAAGCCCTAATGACAATCCTGTTTTCCGTTGTGTTTTTTATCCAAATACCTATAGCGCTTTTAAAAATAGGGTGCTGACAAGTAATGGTACTATTGAAAAAAATTCCTACATATACTCCTGTATATATAGAACGACACCCCCAAAAATTGTTAGCCTATTACCTCAGCATAGGGATGTTTCCGTTGACATTAGCACGCCACTTATAATAACTTTTGATGAAACTGTACTAGCTAAAACCGGTACGATTGAAATTTATCAGAATAAAACCTTATTCCAAACCATTGCAATACCAAGCGATTCTGTTTCGATAAGTACCAATACGGTTACTATTAAGCATTCATCGTTTAAACTTAATTCAAGAATTTCAATTATACTTAAATCAGGAGCTTTCCGCGACTCATCAGACAATCTCTCATTGGGTAATGATTCATCCCAATGGTATTTTTCAACTACAAGAACGAATCCAATTGTTGAACAATTTATCCCTTCTACCAAGTCGATAAACATTGCTTTAAATTCGACCTTGCAAATTCTATTCAAAGACAATATATATAAATCAGGGATTGGGAATATATCCATTAGCGAAAATGGCGTATACAAGGAAGTCATTCCTATAAATAGCAACCAAATTAATATTACTGGTAAAATTGTTACGATAACCCCTTCTATGCTATTTGCATTAAATGCTACAATTGTGGTTGAATTTGATGGATGTTTCATGGATATAAACGGCATTATTAACAATCCTGTAATTTTTGGTGACTGGTATTTTAAAACACCAACTACCCCAAAATTAATCACCCTCTCCCCTGCCCATAATGCAAAAGGTGTATTGGTAAATACAGACCTCAGTATGACATTTGACAGGAACATATACATTGGTCAACCGGGCAATTTATTCATCTATGAAAAAAACGCCTTAAAGGATTCTATTGAGATCAATGGACCTCGGGCTTCCATAAGTGGTAAAAGTATTATTTTTGACTTAAACAGTGATTTCAGTAATTCTTCTTGGATTTCTGTTCAGTTAGGTTCCAATCTGCTAAAAGATTCCATTGACACCTATTTTACCGGTATAGATTCAAGCAAATGGCATTTTACTACTGAATTAAAGGCTATTTCTCAACTAGCAGGAATTCGTCTAAAAACTAATGGATTAAGGACTTTTCCAAATCCAAACCGCGGGAATTTTACGCTTCTCTCTGATAACGCAATTGAAAGTATTGAAGCATTTGATTTCACTGGAAAAAGAGTGAATATCACTACCTTAAAATTGAATGATATCAACTATAATATTGATTTAATAAATGCAGTTGCAGGACATTATTTGATATTGGTAAATAATTTATTTCCAATCAATATTATTGTTGAATAAAGGGGTAAAAACCTTATTGCCAGAGGATGTCCCTTTTTGTTTTCCTTTTTTGCTGTACGTCAATTTTTTGAAGGTTTCCAATTTAAACTCCATTTCTTGTGAAGGCAACATTTTATTCTAGTTTCATTTTCAATTTTTCATCTACTATTTTGTCATATTATTATACTATTTTGTTAAGTTAAATAATTTTATTAATTGTTTGGGTTATATTCGAAAAATATTTATCTCTTAATGCTAAAAAAATTATCATCAAATTTTATTAAGCTTACTGCCCTTTTACTTTTTACATTCTATTTTTCCTTTGGAAAGTTATATGCTCAGGCTAAAACTGTAGGCCTAACCAAACATTTTAACGGAGGAGTTGAAGATGGATACGTATTATTTACTCCACTCGGAACTGATACTACTTTTTTAATTAATAAATGTGGGCAAAAAATCCATACTTGGTATAGCAAATACACACCGGGCCTATCAGTTTATTTATTGCCGAACGGGCACCTCCTTAAAACAGGCACATATAATGATACAGCTTTTGGTGGAGCAGGCGGAAGAGGCGGCATCATAGAAGAACTAGATTGGGATAGCAAAGTAGTATGGCGTTATATGATCTTTAACGATACCCTTTGCCAGCACCATGATATTAAGCCCATGCCTAATGGCAATGTATTAGTAATGACTTGGCACAGTATTTCGAAGAAGGAGGCAATTAAACTTGGAAGAAGTACACTTAATTTTGGAAGTGGTCAAACAGACTTATGGGGAGAGAGATTGGTTGAATTAAAACCAAAAGGAAAAGACAGTGCGGAAATTATATGGCAATGGGATTTATACGACCATGTTATACAGGATATAGATTCTACCAAAGCCAACTATGGCAATGTAAGTAAGAATCCCGGTTTAATGAATATCAATTATGCCTTGAATTTAAAAACGCGTGATTGGATTCACATGAATGGCATTGATTACAACGAAAAACTTGACCAAATTGTAATGAGTTGTCACAATATCTCTGAAATATGGGTTATTGACCATGGAACTACCAAGGCAGAGGCTGCCGCACATTCAGGTGGAAAATATGGGCATGGCGGCGACTTCTTGTACAGATGGGGTAATCCTATTGCTTACAACAAGGGTACTGCTGCAGATAGGAAGCTATTCAGGCAACACAATGCCACCTGGATTCCGTCTGGTTTAAAAGATTCAGGATGTATTATCCTTTTTAACAATGGCTGGGACAGGGATACAGCTTATTCAAGCATTGATATCATTAAAACACCTATATTTAATGGCAACTACAACAATAGTCTCCCATATGGACCTTCAAATGCTTTATGGATATATAAGGATTCAATCCCTAAAAAATTCTATTCACAAATAATCTCAGGAGTTCAAAGATTGCCTAATGGTAATACCCTTATTTGCAGCGGCGTGCAAGGTCGTTTTTTTGAGATTAACCAACAGAAAAAAATTGTTTGGGAATATTTGAATCCTTCAAATGGGCCTGACCTTCAATCAGATGGTGAAAATCCTAATGACAATGCTGTTTTTCGCTGTGTTTTTTACCCCAATACTTACAGCGGGTTTAAAAATAAGGTACTTACAAGTCATGGTACAGTTGAGAAAAACTCGTATGTTTATTCCTGCATTTATGAAACAACACCACCTAAAATTGTTGCTTTAACACCTATTAAAAATGATTTTGCAATTGATCTAATTGCTCCACTAAAAATAACCTTCGACGAGGCTGTATTGGCCAAAACAGGTACTATTGAAATTTATCAAAACAATACCTTATTCCAAACAATTTCAATACCAAGTAGCTCAGTTTCTATAAGCACAAAAGAAGTTACAATTAACCATTCCACATTTAAAGCTAATGCGCGTGTTGCTGTCATATTATATCCTGGTGGATTCCGCGACTCATCAGATAACCTATCCAAAGGGCAGGATTCATCACAATGGCATTTTTCAACTTCAAAAACTCAACCGATTGTTGATTACTATATACCTGCATCCAAATCAGTAAATGTTCAGCTAAATTCTATTTTGCAAATTCATTTTAAAGAAAATGTATTTAAATCAGGGATAGGCAAAGTTTCTATTTGGGAGAACAGTATTTTCAAGGAAGGCATATTATCTAACAGCAACCAAATAAATATTACCGGCAACATAGTCACTATAACCCCTTCAGCACCATTTGCCTTAAATGCTACTATTGTAGTTGAATATGACGAATGCTTTATGGATGTAAACGGCATTTTTACTAATCCTGTTATTTTTGGTGATTGGTATTTTAAAACACCAAGTTACCCCAAATTAATTAGCCTTTCTCCTTCCCATAACGCAAAGGGAGTGACGATAAATACAGACCTCAGCATAACATTTGACAGGAACATCTATGTTGGGCAAAAGGGCAATCTATTAATTTATGAGAAAAACACAATAAAAGACTCTATAGAGATCAACGGGCCACGGGTTGCCATCAGTGGCAAAACGATTACTTTTGACATCAATAGTGATTTTAATAGATCATCCTGGATTTCTGTTCAATTAGGTGCCGATTTGCTAAAAGATTCCATTGATACTTACTTCACCGGCATTGATTCAAGCAATTGGCATTTCAGCAGTGAATTAAAGGCCAATACTCAAGTCGCTGAAACTTATCTGAAGGCAAATGGGTTAAGGACTTTCCCCAACCCAAATCAAGGAAATTTCACACTTATTTCGGATAAAGAAATTGAAAGTATTGAAGTATTTGATTTCACAGGAAAAAGAATGAATATCACTACTTTAAAATCAAATGATATCAACTATCAAATTGAATTAAGTAATGCAGTTGCAGGGCATTATTTAATCTTAGTAAACAACTTATATTCTATCAACATTGTGATTGAATAAAAGGGATAAACCTTCTTTAAAAGAAAACGCCCCGACTTACGGAGCGTTTTGCTTATCTATAAATAATATTGAACCTTTTATTCATCGGAAGGTGCCCCTTTTGGTTTACCCTTTTTGTTGTGCATCAATTTTTGAAGTATCTCCTTTTTAAATTCTCTTTCGAGCGTAGGTAACATAGCCACTTTTTTAATTGGCAGCACTTTTTTGAACTTAAAGAGGTATTCCCTATATAATAAATTTTGGTCATCCTTTAATTTGAGAAGCGCATTCAGGTATTCTTCAGCCTTTTTATCATCCATGAATACCACTTCATTCTTTTTGTATCTTCTTTGAAAAGTATCGCGTAGCGCCTTGTCCATTGTCTTATACTCGTCATATAATGGCCAAAATCCCTTTTGTTCATTCTCTGTTAAGGCTAATTTTTCGTTAAAATATTTTACCCTTAATTCCTTAATTTTAGTCTCCTTTTCATCCTGATTCATTTTATTTGGTTTGCCTTGTGCGCTCATCAACGGGACTGTGAAAAGCATACAAAAACTTAAAACGAGTGTGGTTAGTTGTTTTTTCATATCTTTATTATCTTATTGTTATTATTTTTTAAATTTCTATATCATCCAGAGGGGAATATTCTTCCTCGATATTTTCTATTTCTTTATTTGAGGGAACGTTATTGCTTACTGCGATGATCTCCGCATTATAAATACTATCCACAGCCTGCTTGCTTAAAAGTTCGATAAACAATTCATCACTTACCTCCACCGCACTTCTATACGACTCCAACTCAGTATCGCTAATGCTTGCGGTGGATATATCAATGGAATCATCAATTTGATGACTGTATAAAAATACTCCAACACCTGCTACAATAATGATACTTGCCGCAATACTCCATTTTGTGATGGAATGCCATACAGTCATCGAACTGCCTTGGCTTTGAATGCGTTTCAAAACCGAAGCATCAAAGTTTTCAAAGTAATCTTCCGGTACCTTGAATGCATTTCTGCTCTTGTATTCATTATTTAAATCTTCGTTTTCCATTGTTTGCTTTATTTATGACTATTTGAGTTCAAAAAGGTTTAATCCGGGTTTAAATATTTTTTAACTTTTTCGACTGCTAAATGATAATTACTCTTTAGAGCCCCAACAGAAGTGCCGGTTATATCGCTAATTTCATTATACTGCAAGTCATCAAAATACTTATAATTGAATACCAACCTTTGCTTTATAGGCAATATAAGCAAAGCCTTCTGAAGTTTGGCTGCAATTTCATCTCCGCTCATCTCCATGCCTGTTTCCACCATCGTCTTATATTCCCCGTTTGAATCCAATAAATCATCAAACGATTCGAACCTTTTCTTTTGCTTTAAGAACGTCACACTTTCGTTATAAGCAATCCTGTAAATAAAACTGCTAAGGGCGCTATTAAACTTGAAGGATGCTGCATTTTGCCATAGTTTGATAAACACTATCTGGCTCACCTCATCAGCATCATCATGGCTGATTAGAATTCGCCTCACTTGCCAGTAAACCTTTTGTTTGTAGCGGCCCATGATTTCCTTAAACAGGTATTCTGCCTTTTGTTCTTTAACAAATAGATTGAATAGTTCATGGTCGCTTAAAGTTTTGGTTGGCAGCAATTTCTATCATAGGACTAACTTCATGCCAAAAGGTTTAATTTCAGTAAAATATTTCTAAAAGTGATACCTTTGCCAGACGGTTCAGTTATGTTTAAATATTATCTTTATCTCTTTATATTTATTGTTGGCTGTAATAATGCTGCAAAAAAAGTTATTCCAACTTCAAAACTCTTTGCGGATGGCATCAATATCACTTCTCTTGATAACAAGCCTGTCGTTATTTATTTTCTGAATGCAGAATGCCCAATTTGCCAGAAATATCAGGGTAGTTTTAAAACCATCTACCAACAATTTAGCAGGAAATTTGACTTTTGGTACATATTTACCGGTCATAATTCTGAAAAGGATATTATAGATTTTTGCCAATATGATTCAATTCCCTATAAAAGTATTATGATGGATCCTGAATGCAATATTGCCGAATTACTGGGTGCAAAGATTACCCCAGAGGTTATTGTTCTAGACGGCACCTTAGAATTAAAACAGCTATATTCCGGGAAGATTGACGATAGATTCGAAAGCATAAAATCATATAAACCAAAAGCCACTGTTAATTATATTGAGAAAGCCTTAATTTCGTTGCAGAAAAATGAAGCAATCGAAATTAGTGAAACCAATCCTGTTGGGTGTTTTATTGAGCCTGATTAGCTTTTATTTTGTATCCTGCAATCAACAGGACATCACTTTTTCAAAAGACATCTCTCCTATCATTTTCAAGAACTGCACGCCCTGCCACAGGCCAAATGGTGGAGGTCCTTTTAATTTTCTCACTTACACTGATGTCGCTAAAAGGGCAAAAATGGTAGCATACGTTACGCGTATACATTATATGCCGCCTTGGCCGGCAGATGAGCAATACAGCCATTTTATCAATGAAAGAATACTCACAGAAAATGAAATATTATTGATACAGAATTGGTATAAAACAGGTGCAAAACCGGGAGATACTTCGGCTCTTAAACAACCTGAAATATTCCGGACGGGCTCCGTTCTTGGCAAACCTGATTTGATTATTGATGTCCTACCAGTGCCTGTTATAAATGACAATACTGACCGTTTCTATTTGATTAAAATTCCCTATCAAATAAAAGAAAACCAGTATGTGAAAGCTGTGGAGTTTGTACCCGGACAGCCCTCAATCGTTCATCATGTTAATGGTCACCTGCTACAATACGATCAATTTACCAATCCGTTCAATGGTGCAAGGATAATAGAGACCTTAGACAGCCAGTTTATACAGAAATTCGACGCATTGGAACTATTGAATTCCAATAAAACAAAACCGGAGCGAATCCATTCCGCATTTAATTACCTGCCAGGTAGTTTTGGCGTTAAATATCCAAATGGCATAGGAGGCTTTATGCTTACACCTAAAGGCACATTTGTAGCCAATGACATCCATTATGGGCCAAGCCGCAAAACGGAGATTGATAGTTCAAAACTATATGTCTATTTTGCTGATAAAAAACCAGAGCGGCCCACTTTTGAAATTATGTTAGGCACTAATGGGGTTTCTCCTATTATACCACCCTTGCAGATTCTCCCAAATACCATCTCAAAACATATTACAGAGCTGGAAATTTTCAATGATATTTCCATTCTAACTATCAACCCTCACATGCATCTGATTGGCAGTAAATTCAAGGCTTATGCACTTAAACCAAATGGTGATACTGTGAAATTAATTTATATCCCGGAATGGCAATTTCGCTGGCAGTATTTTTATACGTTTACCCATCCTGTTAAAATCACAAAAGGCAGTATCATCAGGGTAGAAGCTGAGTTCGATAACACCAGAAACAATCCCAATAATCCTTTTAACCCACCCCAACTAATTGGTGAGCGTTATGATCACGGCGGAGCAAGTATGCGAACAACCGACGAAATGATGCAATTTATTATCACTTACATACCCTATCAAAAAGGGGATGAGAATATAGATCTTAGTGAGGATTAAGACATTTAACAGCAGAGAAGAGGGCAATTTAACACAAAGCCGATGCGCACAAAGGACATTGTTTTGGTTCCTTTCGTTGTGGTTTTGTTTTTCCACTAAACCCAAGCCACTATGTGTCGTCCTTTCATCTTTTTTATTTACTTTCGTATATTGTTAATGAAAAACCTTAAAGGACTATTTATACTCTTCCTGATTCTATTGGCTGCAGTTGCCACAATCATTTATCTCATTCCATTTTTACAGAAAAAAAATATCAATAT
>JBBQIF010000084.1:0-9374 GCA_038324665.1 Bacteroidia bacterium | reverse complement strand
ATGGTTTGATAAAGGATGCTAGTTTTGAGTGGCTGAAACCAGCTTTTTATGCCTTGATAGTTGTATGTTTGTCCGGGAGCTTATACCAGAAATTCATGTTTACATACACCGGAAAGGACAGGCGGCTTTCAATGGATATTTATACGATAAGTGAAATAATAAGAAGCCATAAAGGCCCGGAAAAATTATATTATTATTCAGGAAGTTACGATGCATGGAATTATTTTTATACCCTTGTTAAACCAAATGTTAAAAGGGCGAATTACAAAACACTAAATGTCGGTGATAATATTGTCACTGATAATGCCTTTTCAGATTCTATAAATAAAGTTTACCGAACCATTACCCTCGATTCAAATACCTATGCGAAAACCATCAGGATCATTTCAAATACAAAGAATTAAGCCCCTGCTATTGCCTGCTTTAGTGGTATTCACAGTTTTTGCAATTCTGTTGCCCAGGTCAGGCCACGGAGGCGACCTTGACTGTTGGCAAGCATGGTCCACCCAAATGCTCTCAGGCGGAATAGTCAATGCATATGATATAGATAGCCGTGTCAATTATTTGCCATTGTACATGTATGTCCTAAGAATTTATGGCCTTATATCAGGTAGTGTCCAGGCTTGTTATGAAAATGTTTTCTACCTTAAATTATTTACATGGCTTTTTGATACAGCCGGTATTTTATTAATTTGCGGTATGGTAAAAGCCGAAGAAAGCAGACTTCGTTATTTTATTTATGGGGTGTTGAATGTTGGCATCTTTTACAATACTATCATATGGGGGCAGGTGGATAGCATTTTAGCTTTTTTGGTGTTTTCATCAGTCCTTTCAGCGTATTTCAGGCGTTTATATTTATCAGCAGGTTTATTCATACTGGCCATTAATTTTAAATTGCAGTCGATTATATTTGGCCCCTTATTGATTTTAATGTGGTTACCTTCTATCAGCATTAAAAGGCTGGCGGGGGTTGTTTTGCTTATGGTTTCTTTGCAGGCAATTATTTTGTTACCGTTTTTAATAAATGGAAATGTTAAAAATATATTGAAGGTTGTATCAGAATCGGTGGATCATTACCCGATTATCAGCATGAACGCTTTTAATTTCTGGTACGTGGTTATAAGCGAGGATAAATTATGGAGCCCTGACACTATTAGGGTTACAATATTTACCTATAAACAAGTCGGACTGATACTCTTTATAGCCTCAAGCGCAGTAGTATTAATACCGTTATTGATCAATTACTTGAAAAATTTAAGGAAAAAAACCACGGCCCACATCGGGCTTGAACAACTGTTGCTTACATGTACAATTGTTGGGTATAGCTTTTTCTTTTTCAATACCCAGATGCATGAACGGTACATTCACCCGGTACTTATTTTTGTAACAGCCCAGGCTTTTTTATATAACCGCTGGGGCTTATGGATATTAATAACAGTTAATTATGCACTATCACTTGAAACGATTATTAAGTTCCTGGGATTACATAATTATGAGATATTGTTTTTTAACCTCAGGTTCCAGGCTTATGTGTTTCTGATCGGCCTTATATGGAGTTTTATATTATGGAATAAAAGCAGGAAAGGGCAGGTTGATCCCGGTGATCTTCCTGCAGATCGTTTAACCACTTCAATTCAGGTTTAAATGGAAAAGTTAAAACAAACCGGTCAACCTCCTTTAAGTAAAATAAAACAATTGCTCATGCCGGCAATGCTGATATACATGATGTCGCTTTTTTTATTGCCTCAGTATAGTCACGGCTGGGATTCCTATTGTTGGAGCAGTTGGACCATCCAATTAAAGGAAAAGGGCTTTGTTTCCGCCTATGAGGGTGGCAGTCCAATTAATTATTTACCATTGTACCTATATGTGTTAAAAGGGTTTAGTTATTTCTTTTCAGTTGAACAAATCCCCGAACATATATACAAATTAAAGGCCATTACATGGTTATTTGATGTTGCCTCTATTTTGTTGCTTTGCAGCTTGATTAAAAGTGAATCAAGCAGACTGAGTTATTTTATTTTTGGCGTACTAAACATCGGTTTTTTTTACAATACAATTATATGGAACCAAGTGGATGGTATACTGACTTTTTTTATTTTTTCAACTTTTTATTTTGCGTATTTCAGAAAAACTTTCTTATCACTCATTCTATTTCTGCTTGGATTAAACTTTAAACTTCAAGCCATTGTTTTCGCCCCTGTATTATTGGTGTTATGGCTACCTGGAATAAGTTTGAAGAAATTGACTGTTTATGTCTTGGCACTTGTTTTTCTCCAATGTCTTATTATTTTACCTTTTTTAATCAATGGCAATGCTAAAAATATTATTAATGTGGCCTTTGGTTCGGTGGATTATTTTTCAGTCGTCAGTATGAACGCTTATAACCTGTGGCACCTGATGTTAAAAGGAAATTTCATGGAGATGCCCGACAATTTACCTGTTTTTTTTGGTTATACCTACAAATCAATTGGGCTAGCACTCTTTTTTATTTTCTCTTTGGCAATCTGTTTACCTCTTTATCTTAAAGTATACAAGGCAAAGATTATGAAACACGTTCTGAATATTGATTTGAAATTGATGCTAATGTCCATGGCATTGATCTGCTACACATTTTTCTTTTTTAATACACAGATGCATGAAAGGTATATCCATCCAGTCATTATCTTTTTAACGGCGCTGGCCTTTTTGTATAATCAATGGGGTATCTGGCTTATTGTAAGTTTGAACTACGCATTTAGCCTAGAGGCAATCTGTAATTTCTTTAAGATAGAGCAATACAGGTTGCTCGTTTTTTATCCTGTTTTTATGGCATGGATCTACGCGCTAGGCTTAACACTGCTTTTTTATGAGTGGTATTTGCTGCTTCCAAAAAATGCCTTTCAATTTAAGCGTGTAAAATAATAGTATTTCAAATAAAAGGCAGTTTTTATAATAGATATGTTAACGTCAGAATTTAATTTT
Organism: Bacteroidia bacterium; assembly: GCA_038324665.1. Classification (GTDB taxonomy): domain Bacteria; phylum Bacteroidota; class Bacteroidia; order NS11-12g; family UBA955; genus JABMMZ01. The sequence goes on along the minus strand of JBBQIF010000084.1, from coordinate 6,410 downwards.
ACAACATGATAAAACAACCGGAATTGCCATTAGGGCATATTAAACCATTGCTCCTGCCGGCACTGTTCATCTATCTGTTTGTGCTTTTTTTACTGCCTGAATTCTGTCATCCTTACGATTCATCTTGTTGGGCAAACTGGGCCAGTCAGTTGCAGGAACAAGGCTTCGTTTCCGCTTATGATAAAACGAGTGACATTAACTACCTGCCTTTGTATTTGTATATTTTAAAAGGGTTTAGTTATTTAATTACCGATGGACAGTTTTACCCGAATGTTTACAGATTAAAAGCGATTACTTGGATGTTTGATATTATGTCCATCTTATTGCTTTGCAGCATGGTGAAATTGGAATCAAAGCGACTTAGGTATTTTATTTTTGGCATACTGAATGTTGGTTTTTTTTACAATACGATTATCTGGAGTCAGGTAGATGGTATTTTAGCATGCTTTGTTTTTTCGTCATTTTATTTTGCCTATTACAAAAGGGCATTTTTATCTATAATCCTTTTTATTCTGGGATTGAATTTTAAGTTGCAGGCCATCATTTATGCACCTGTATTGCTGGTATTGTGGTTACCCGAATTGAAGGTAAAAACACTAATTTTATTTGTATTCGCTGCCCTTTTACTGCAATGCATCATTATCCTGCCATTTGTGATCAATGGTAATGCGAAAAATATTTGGTTGGTAGCCTTTAATTCTGTTGACAATAGCAAGGTGGTGAGCATGAATGCGTTTAATCTATGGTATCTTTTCTTAAAAGGGAACCTCATGGAAATTCCTGATAATTTACCTATCCTTTTTGGTTATACATGGAGATCAATTGGACTTGGATTATTCTGTTTTTTTTCTACGATGGTCTGTTTGCCGCTATACCTGAATGTTTATAAAGCCAGAATTCTTAAGCATGCTGTAAGTTTTGATTTGAAACTTTTGCTTTTATCTATGACCTTGATGTGCTATGTATTCTTCTTCTTCAACACCCAGATGCATGAAAGGTATATCCATCCAGCCATCATTTTTTTAACTGCACTAGCCTTCATATTTAATAAAAAGTTATACTGGGTTATTTGGTTATTGGTAAGTTTGAATTATGCCTGCAGCTTGGAATATGTTTGTGATTACCTGCTGTTAGATAAATATAAGTTAATGGTATTTACACCGCCATTTATAGCAAAAGTGTATACGTTGGGGTTAATGCTGCTTTTGTATGTTTGGTATAAAGCCCTACCTCCCAAAGCATTTTATTTTAAAAAGGTAGAATGATTTTCTTACCAACACTGATTGGAGCTTCTGCGGACACTGAGCGTAGCCAGACGGACACTGAGCGGAGCCGAAGTGACCGTCATCACTCCTTCGTATCCTGTATCTTCTCCCAAAGCAGGTCTTTCAGCATTTGAATATTAAACCCACTTACTGCGGAAATAAAAATAGGGTTCATGGATTTCAAATCCTTCTTCATCAATTGCATCAATTCATCGTCCATCATATCACATTTGGTAATGGCTATCACTTTTTCTTTGTCTAAAAGTTCAGGGTTGAATTGCTTTAATTCATTCTTTAATATTTTGTATTCCTTTTTAATATCTGGACTATCTGCAGGAATTAAAAAAAGAAGCAAAGCATTGCGTTCAATGTGTTTTAGGAAACGATGTCCAAGACCCTTCCCTTCGTGTGCTCCCTCAATGATACCGGGAATATCTGCCACAATAAATGAACGGTAATCGCGGTATTGCACTATGCCCAAGTTAGGAACAATGGTTGTAAATGGATAATTGGCAATTTCCGGTTTAGCTGCCGAAATAACAGAGAGTAATGTTGACTTACCAGCGTTGGGAAAACCAACAAGTCCAACATCAGCCAATACTTTCAATTCGAGAATGCACCATCCTTCTTTGCCATCTTCTCCCGGTTGAGCATAGGTAGGAGCGCGCTTGGTAGCGGTCTTGAAATTGACATTGCCTAAACCGCCTTTACCACCTTTTCTTAATATTTTATCTTCACCATCTTTGGTTATTTCAAAAAGTACTTCGCCTGTTTCCGCATCTTTGGCAACAGTTCCCAATGGCACTTCTATGAATTCATTTTTACCAGAAGCCCCTGTACTTTGTGCCGATCCGCCCGGTTTGCCATCATCAGCATGCACATGTTTTCTGTATTTTAAATGTAATAAGGTCCATAATTGGGCATTGCCCCTTAAGCGAATATCGCCGCCTTTGCCACCGTCGCCTCCGTCAGGCCCGCCATCAGGTAAACCTTTGGCCCTGTGAAAATGGGGACTGCCTTTTCCGCCTTTTCCACTTCGGAAAAATATCTTAACGTAATCTATGAAATTTGAATCTGCCACTTTTTTTTATTTTTTTCTGTCTAACTTTCTAGCAGATTATTTATCACCCTTAATAACACGTGCCTCCTAATAACTATTAACTTAATAACTAATAACTAATAACTTCCTCCTAGTAACTTTTCTCCCCAATCACCGAACACAATCTCTCGAAAATTTCCTTCACATCGCCAACTCCATTAATAGAATGGTATTTGCCCTGAACATTGTAAAAATTAGCTGCCACTGCAGTTTGTTCATTGTAAACATTAATGCGGTTGCGGATAATGGCTTCATCGGTATCATCAGCCCTACCACTGTCTTTTCCCCTTAATAATAAACGTTTTACCAATTCACCTTCACCTACTTCCAATGCTAACATTAAGGAGATGGTGGTTTCTTTGCTTTCTAAAAAGGAATCCAATGCCTCTGCCTGCGCAGTGGTGCGTGGAAAACCATCAAAAATAAACCCCTTGGCATCTGAGTGTTTATTCACCTCCGCCTCCAACATGTTGATGGTCACTTCATCAGGCACAAGGTTGCCCTTATCCATATATGATTTGGCAAGTTGTCCCAATGCTGTTTCATTTTTTATATTGTATCTGAAAATATCGCCTGTTGAAAGGTGAACTAGTTTATATTTCTCAACTAGTTTAAAAGATTGGGTGCCTTTTCCTGCACCGGGGGGGCCAAATAAAACGATGTTTAACATATTGTTATTCAATTGTGATTTTTAGGTGAATTTGCAAAAATACGAGGATTTACTTAAATACAAGCCACAGATTCACAGATTAAGGAGCAAATAAATGAAAAAGAGGCAATGCCACAGATTGATTAGCAATGCCTATTGCTTCGTGCTTACTGCCTTTTTCTTACTATTAATTCTGCTAATTGCCTGCTACCTGTTTCCCTTTATAGCCCTGAGTCACCCTTTGTCACCCTGAGTTTATCGAAGGGTATCGAAGGGTATCGAAGGCTGCCTTCCACTTAACGCTTACAGCCTTCTGCTTACTGCTTACCGCTTACTGCCTTCCGCTTACCTCTCCCATTAATAACGATTCCATGACACTCAAATACTCATAGATATTACTTCCTAAAGCATTATTTTTGCACCTTATCTATTAAAAACAAAGTGAAGAAAATCCTTATAGTTGTTGGAACCCGCCCTAATTTTATTAAAGTAACCCGTTTTAAAAAAGTAGTTGCCAATTTTCCTAACCTCGAAATAAAATTTGTACATACCGGTCAACATTTTGATGAGAAAATGAGTGAAGTTTTCTTTAACCAATTCAACCTCAGACCAGATTTTTTATTGAATATCGGCGCAGGCACACCCAATACCCAAATGGCGAACGTCATGCTGGGACTCGAAAAAGTCTGCACTGAATATAAACCCGACCTGCTCATGGTGGTTGGTGATGTGAATAGCACATTTGCAGGTGCCCTTACCGGCAATAAAATGGGTATAAAAGTAGCCCATCTTGAGAGCGGTCTAAGAAGTGATGACCGCACCATGCCAGAGGAGATTAACCGCTTACTGACCGATGAGATTTCTGACTTTTATTTTGTTACAGAACAGAGCGGGCTCGACCGTTTGAAATTAGCGAATGTGGCCGATGAAAAGGTTTTTTTTGTAGGCAATACCATGATAGATAGTCTGGTGGAATTCGATGCCCAGGTGCAGGAAAGCGATATACTAGCCCAATATAAATTAAGTCCTCAGGATTACGTATTAATGACCATGCACCGCCCAAGTAATGTAGATGAGAAGGAAGGTTTAGAAACTTTGATAGCGATTATAAAGTTTATTACATCCCGCTTGAAGTTGGTGTTCCCAATACATCCGCGCACCATTGCCAAATTAAAACATTTCGGCCTTTGGCAAGAAATTGAGAACCGCAAAGGACTTATCTTCAGTGAACCTTTGGATTATTTCTCATTCCAGAAATTAACCGCCGATTGCAAATTTGTAGTTACAGATAGCGGAGGCATACAAGAAGAAACTACCTTTCGCCGCATACCGTGTTTAACTCTGAGAAATAATACCGAGCGCCCCAGTACAGTGACTATAGGCAGCAATGTCTTGGTATCCTACACCATTCACGATGTTGAGTTTTATATTCAACAAATAATGGATGGCACTTTCAAAAAAGGCAATATTCCGCCATTATGGGACGGTAAAAGCACTGAAAGAATTCTGGAGATTTTAAGCAATGCGCTTTAAGTGAAAACAGGATTATGAATCCTAACCACAGAGTTGCACAGAGTAAAAACCAAGCGTTTCACAGCGTATGAGAAAAAAAAATAACTCCGTGAAACTCCGTGCAAAACTCCTTTAACTCCGTGTCCTAAGCTCCAAACCACAGATTAAAAAGCAACTGTTTTACATAGTCTAAGAACCAGAAAACGCCGTGAAACGCCGTGTGAAACTCCTTTAACTCCGTGGTTAAAAATCCAACAAAAATAAATTCCATCAAAAAAGAATGTGTTATTTAACTTTTTAGGTAGTTAATTTGCAACTATATTATGCTTACGCTTTCAGCTATACGAAACCAGACAGACGAAATCATCACAAGACTCGCCAAACGCGGTGTTGATAGGGCTCCGGACATCCGGCAGGTATTGACCCTCGACGAACAAAGACGTTCTAAACAAACCCTGCTCGAACAAAATTTAGCTAAAGCGAATACCATTGCCAAGGAAGTTGGCGATCTTTTTAAAAGCGGCAATACCGCCCTCGCCGACCAAAAGAAATCTGAATCCATGCGCCTCAAAGAAGAATCCAGGCAATTGGAGCAAGACCTAGCTGGCCTCGAACTACAACTCACACAGAAATTATACGAAATACCTAATGCGCCATCCGCAAAAGTAAAAGCAGGATTAACACCCGAAGAAAATGAAACCGTTTTTGAATGGGGCGAAGAACCTTTATTGCCGGCCAATGCCAAACCACACTGGGAATTGACGACCCAATACGATATCATTGATTTCGAATTAGGCAATAAAATAACAGGAGCAGGATTCCCGGTTTACAAAGGCAAAGGCGCAAGACTACAACGTGCCCTTATTAATTTCTTTCTCGATGAAGCATTAAAAGCGGGGTATTATGAAATACAACCACCAATTCTTGTAAACGAAGCCAGTGGTATAGGCACCGGTCAGTTACCCGATAAAGAAGGGCAGATGTACCATTCCACTATCGATAACCTATATTGTATACCCACTGCCGAGGTGCCCATTACCAATATTTACCGCGATGTTATTTTAAAAGAAGAAGAATTGCCTATCATGAATGTCGGTTATACCCCATGCTTTAGGCGCGAGGCAGGCAGCTATGGCGCCCATGTGCGTGGGTTAAATCGTCTGCATCAGTTCGATAAAGTAGAGATTGTGCAAATTGCTCATCCCGATAAAAGTTATGAGATATTAGAGCACATGGTGGACCATGTTAAAATGCTAATGACCAAATTGGGATTAAAATTCAGAGTATTGCGCCTCTGTGGCGGCGATATGGGTTTTGCCAGCGCGCTTACCTACGATTTCGAAGCTTGGAGTGGGGCACAACAGCGTTGGTTAGAGGTAAGTTCCGTTTCCAATTTCGAAACCTTCCAGGCCAATAGGCTCAAATGCCGTTATAAAACAAAAGAGGGTAAAAATGAACTGGTACACACACTAAATGGCAGTGCTTTGGCGTTACCAAGAATAGTGGCCTCATTACTCGAAAATAACCAGACAGAATCCGGCATTAATTTACCCGAATGCCTCCATCCGTATTTAGGCTTCACCTCCATCTGAACTTGAGATTCCTCTTCACCATATCATTTTTCTTGTTAAGCAATAGTATGCGAGCGCAGCTTACACAAACTTGTATTGAACCCAGTCGTGTGCAGCCCACTTACATGTGCAATCTGTCTTTTTACGATCCAGTTTGTGGATGCGATCATGTCACCTACCGCAACCAGTGCAATGCCTATAATAACCATGGCGTGAATACATGGCGCACGGGCGTATGCAGCGGTATCGATGTCGATTTTTATCCCAACCCTGTGCTAACAGGGTCCCCCTTTACCGTCAATTTAAGTTATGAT
>JBBQIF010000083.1:0-9461 GCA_038324665.1 Bacteroidia bacterium | reverse complement strand
GACATTCAGCCATTAAACTTAAGGTTTCCTGATGGTCCTCGTCCGTTTCAGTACAAAAACCGGAAATAATATCGCAACTGATGCTACAGTCTGGCATTATTTCAAGGATTCTTCTATGCTTTTGCAAATACCATTCACGGGAATACGTCCTGTTCATGGCTTCCAGTATCCTTGAACTCCCGCTTTGGGCCGGCAAATGGATGTGCTTGCAGATATTGTCGTACTTTTTCATCGTAAACAATACTTCATCCGAAATATCCTTGGGATGTGAAGTACTAAACCTTACACGCATCTCAGGATTTACCAAAGCCACCATTTCCAGCAGTTTATCAAAGGTTACAGCATCCTTTTTAACATTTTCGTCTGCATTCTTAAATTCCACCTTTGGACCACCGCCAAACCATAGATAACTGTCCACGTTTTGACCCAAAAGAATCACTTCTTTATAACCCGCATCGCTTAAGGTCTGCGCTTCCTGAACAATACTGGCGGCATCACGGCTGCGTTCCCGTCCCCTTGTAAAAGGCACCACACAGAAGGAGCACATATTATCGCAACCGCGCATAATGCTTATAAAGGCAGATACACCATTGGTATTCAAGCGCAGGGGTGAAATTTCTGCATAAGTCTCTTCCCTACTCAATAAAACATTGATGGCCTTATTACCATCCTCAACTTGAGCCACTAATTTCGGCAAATCTCTATAGGCATCAGGACCGGCCACTAAATCCACCAGTTTTTCTTCTTCCAGAAGTTTTGTTTTAAGACGCTCGGCCATACAACCTAGTACACCGATAATTAATTCTTTGTTTTTCTTTTTGTTGCTACGCAAATGTTTTAGGCGATCGCGAATCTTTTGCTCTGCATTATCTCGTATAGCGCAGGTATTCAGGAAGATAACATCTGCGGCGAACTCGTCTTTTGTGAATTCAAAACCATGTTCCGCCATAATAGAACCAACGATTTCACTATCACTGAAATTCATGGCACAACCATAGCTTTCTATGTATAATTGTCTTAAATTTGTAGATATGATTGGTAACTCTATCGTTTCGGGCGCATGCATAAGGAGGGCAAATTTAGGTAAAAATATTTTTTTTTCATACCTCCGTGCAACCAATCGCATAAATGGCAGACTAAATGATAGAATTAAAACAAAAAGTTGGGGGAAATTGAAGAACTGATATCGGCATGTAAAGCCAATGAAAGCTGGGCACAAGAGAAATTATTTAAAATCTTTGGTCCAAAAATGTTGGGAATTTGCAGGCGTTATTTAGTATCATTAGACGATGCTAAAGATGCCATGCAGGACGGTTTTGTCAAAATTTTTACCAATCTGCACAAATATGAAGGCAGGAGCAGTTTTAATACTTGGATAACAAGAATTATGATGAACACTGCCATTGATAGCGTCAAAAAACTAAACAAAGTCCAATTTGTGAGCGACGATCATTACTTTAATGATGAGCACGGGGCAGGCGAAGAAGATTATGTAGAAGCACCTCAACTTAGTCAAAACCAGTTACTGGAGCTGATAGATAAAATGCCAACCGGTTACAAAATGGTCTTCAATATGTATGCAATAGATGGATTAGGACATAAAGAGATAGGGGTAACTCTAGGAATAAGTGAAGGCACGAGTAAATCGCAACTGAACAGGGCAAGGGCCTACTTGAAAACGGAAATAATAAAACTTGAACAGACACTAAGATAAAACACTTGTCGAACACGAAAATACATATCGATCAATTATTTGCAAAAGGTTTAGAAAACCTTGAGATACCTGTATATTCAAGTGATTTTACAAACATTAGCAAAGATGTAGCCTCGGATTCTTCCTCCTTAGAACACAACAATTCATTCGAAAATTTTGAATTACCTGTTACAGATTCAGATTGGTTGGCCATTAAGGCAAAATTAGCTATAGCTATCGCTTCGGATCCTTTCAATAATGTTGGTGCGGCTTTCAGTGATTTTGAATTAGAAGTTACCGACAATGACTGGCAAGTAGTAAAAGATAAGCTTGCAAAATCTCCGACCAGAACAATGCCGATTTTGCCTACCGAATATGTGAAGCAATCGCTAGCTGATTTTGAAATTGCCTTAACAGATGCCGATTGGCAGGCTACCAAATCCAAACTGAACAACGCCAATAAAAAGAAAATGGTATGGTGGTGGTGGTTGAATATTGCTATTATAGGCTCCTTGATAGGTTTTGGCTTGAATCAATTGGCACCGCTGAATCCTAAAGTTGCTGCTACTGAAAACACTATTACTAAATTAAAAAGTGAGATTGTAATTATTGAGCCTAAAACGCAAAATACCATTCCAACTGAAGCCTATAAACCTAACCCTGCTAAAAAAGAAAGTAGTATTGCCGAAACTTCAAATAATACCAATGCGGGCGTTACAAGTAAACATAAAGCCATCTATAAACACATTGCTAAAGTAGAAGAGAAGGAGAACGCTCCTCAGACTATTGCCAAGAATAATAATCCTCAGATTATTGCAAAGAACAATTCTTCTACTGATTTATTAAAGACAGAAGGAACAACAACTCCATTTAAAGACCCCTCTTTACCCGCAGCTAGTTTGGTGGAAACGATAGGTAAAACTAAAAATACCGAAAAGCCAACAAATAAACCGGAAGTAGTTGAAAACAAGGTGCCTGCAAAAGGAACCATTGTTCTGAATGATTTTAAAGAGACTAACCCTCCCCAGAATGCAAATAAAGTTGAGCCAGATGTAAAGGATAATACCCCTACTTCAAATGCGGAAACCGTATTTAATAATACTGCAACTGTAGCACTCGACACTACTAAAAAGACCAAACCTGCCAATACGCCAACCGTTCCTCCTATTATTCCACCATTATCGCCTTTGACTTTCTATGCAGGCATTGTAACTGAAGTAGCTATAACAGGCCGTAAACTTACAAGCGATAACCAGGCATACACTACTATCAGAAATAATGCTGATAAAGCGGGCACTCAATTTAGTTTTGGTTTTGCAGCAGGAATGCAAAAAGGAAAAAACCAATTTCAAAGCGGATTTCAGGTAACACAGCAAAGTGTTACTTCTAATTACAATTACGTAATACAAATTGAGGATTCACTTGCATTATACAAACAAGGTGGAACTATACTTGTAGGTAAATTCCCAATTGGCCACAGGAGAGATACCACCATTGAGGAAAGCACCCATACCACCATTAAAAAAGTAGAGATTCCATTTACTTACAACCGATTCTGGAAACTGGATGCCAAAACCCAACTGATTACCGGTTTTGGTGGAGCAATGAGTATAAATGTAAAGAACGAAGGTACCAAAATGCTTAACCCTGCCAATAACCAATTGTATAATTATAGCTATCTTAAAGGAGCTGAGCAAAAAATGGGCTTTAGTCCGAACTTGAACCTTGGCATACAGCGGCAAATTGGCACAAACTTAATGTTACAAACCAATGTTTTTGGGAAGTACAGTGTTACCAACCGCTATGACGAAACCTTTACAGCAAAACAATATGCGTATAGCAGAAATGCCAGTGCGTTTTCGGCTAAGGAATACGTGTACAGTTACGGCTTATCAATTAAATTATTATATTTGTTCCACTAAAATGAAGAAATTATTACCCTTCTGCATTTGCCTGATTACTTACCTTACCGCTTTCAATGCGAAGGCACAGGTATGGTTCCCCGAAGGTGAATTTTTCAACCTGCCGGAACCTGCTGCCTTTACGATTGAAAATCCAATAATATTCACAATTAGTAAATATAAGGAAGACACAGCTAAAAACCAGTCTATTTGGGTGGTAGCAAAATATGATGGAAAAGGATGGACTAACTTTCCATATCCCTTAACCTTGAATAGAGGAGCAGAGGTGACGAATATCAGGTATTTTGATGGCAGTTTATATGTATCAGGCAACTTTTTATATGATGGGCTTTACCCTTCATTGGTTCGCTTTAACATCAAAACTTTAATTTGGAGCGGGGTAGCTAAATTTAGGCAAAACAGTCAATTACCTATTGTGATAAGCGCCTTGGAAGTATTCAATAAAAAGCTAATTATTGGCGGAAATTTTAATACCATTGTTGCAGCCAAAGATTCCCTGCCTTACCTTCTTGCTTATAATGGTGCGGATTTTTCATCAGTTTTTAATAATTGCAAAAACTGTTTCCCTAGTGGTAAGATTACCGATTTGGCAGCCAATGACACTGTCTTGGCGATTGCAGGCATTTTTACTCAAATTAAAAACAGAAAATCAAACTTCCTTTTTTTGCATCACTTGAACGAAGATTTCGATACATTTACTTCCACTAAAATCATCGTAGAGAAATTAGCTATTAATGATGCTACGACTGTATTTGGTGCGGGAACAGTTGGAAAAGAAAAGAAGATATATAAAATGGATCCGAGTGTTGTACCAGTTGATATGGGATTTAACCTTGACTCTATAACAAGGATAAATAAAATGTTAGTGGCTGATAGTGGTTTATGGGTTAATGGTATTGCCTATATTAAGGGAGCCAACCTCACTAAAATTACTACCATGAGGTTGTCAAATTTAAAATGGACAGACTATACCAGTAATTATCCGGGGGCTAAGTCCATTACTTTTGGTAGAGGCTCTTTGTGGGCCATTGGCAATGCTGATAAGCCCCTGAGTATATGGAACAATAACAAATTTCTCATGCGCTTTTACAGGTTCCATGCACTGGCAAAGGTAAAGGTGTTTTTAGACTCCAACAATAACTGCATTCAGGAGAAAAATGAAAGACCTTTAGGTAAACAACTCATCAAACTTACCTTGCTAAATGACCGTTATGCAATTACCAATGAACATGGTTTAGCAGAATTCCTCTTTTTAAATGCCCCTTCAGGTGTGCCATTTAAAATTTCACTACCCCGAAACTTCAAGCCAAGTAACTGTGGTTACGAAACAGTAATTAAATCTTTTAAAGATAGATACTTTGACAGTCTTTCTTTTTCTATCAACAGGAAATATAATATCAACGATGTAAAAGTGATTATTTCCGCACCTAAAGGATCGCAGGTAATGAAGGATAAGCGTATGGATTATAGTATTTCCGTTGAAAATGTAGGTTCCAATATTGTATCAGGTATCCTTACCCTGAAGAAAAATTCATTTCTGAGTTCTGAACACACAGAACCTGCAGGAAAACTTTCTCCAGCTAGTGTCGAATGGAGTTATGCCAACCTTAATCCCGGGGAAAAACGAACATATCAATATTCCGGTGTGGCGAGTGATACGCATTTTGTTGATAATACGCCTTTAAATGCGCAGGCATCGGCATCCATTTCATCCGTTCAAAATGATTATCCTGATGATGATACAGATTCACTACAACAATTTGTGGACAATACGAATAATCCTTTCAGGAAAGACATCTATCCCATCCCAAATCCGGGTGATTCCATCAGCTACCTAGCTATGACTGATAGGCAGATTCGTTACCATATCAACTTTAACAATTATAGTTCGAGCATCGTTTATAATGCCACCATTACAGATACACTAGACCTTAACCTTGATATGTCCTATATAGAAGAGACAGGAAGTAATAAATCTTATTACACAGAAATTGAAACTGACCCGAATAACTCATACAGAGGCATCATTATATGGCATTTCCAGGGCATTAATTTAACTGCTAACCCGAGCAAGAATTTTGAGATTACCACAAGTGGTTCGTATATTGGTTTTAAGGTGGTGATGAAACCTTTAAGCAATGGCTATATTGTAAAAAATACAGCCGCAGTATTTTATGACAACCAATACGCCGGGAAAACAAACACAGCATACTGCACCGTTCTTAACACTGGAATCGACGAGGTGCGGACTGATTTACATTCTCTTTTGGTATATCCCAATCCGGCAAGTAGCCAATTGCAATTGAACTTACCATTAGGTAACAATGACAAAATTTTGGTGTATAATGCGCAGGGGCAGCAGGTTCAAATCACTTTAATTAATGAAAATACTGAAACCACAACGCTTGATATCGAAGCATTGAACAGTGGGGTATATATGGTACAGATTCTTAAAGGCAATCAGTTGTTTTACAGCAAATTCATCAAATTATAATTTCTGTCAGAAATTAGTCAATTTTTGGATGACTTTATTTTTACTCGCTTTTTTCCCTATTTTTTCGTCCGCAGAGGTACTCTACTATTGGTTTTTCCATTCAATTTAGGTCTTGGTCTATAATTCTTATTTTTTAAAACCTAAATTCCTTATTTTTGTATCCTTATTTTAAAATCAACATTGAATGAAACGTTTTGTTATTATTACATTGGTGCTCGTTACCGCCAATTTTGCAAGTGCCCAGAAAACAAGTAAAGATACCACCTTGTTCACTTATGGGACAAAAAAAGTTACACTGAAGGAATTTGAACATGGTTTTACAAAAAATGAAAAACCAGGCACAAAACACACTGCTAAGGATGTGGATGACTATCTTGAACTTTACAAAAAATTTAAATTAAAAGTACAGGATGCTTATGATCAGGGTATTGATACCACTGAAGGTTTTATAAGCGAATTGGCCACTTACCGTAAACAAATTGCCAAACCTTATTTAACTGACAAGGTAGTAAATGAGCAATTGGTGAATGAAGCCTATGATAGGTTGGGTTATGAAGTACGCGCAAGTCATATTCTACTATTTGTATCTCCTGATGCCTCGCCGGCGGATACATTAAAGGCTTTTATGCGCTTAAATGAAATAAGGGCCGACTTATTGAGCGGAAAATTAACGTTTGAAAATGCCGCTGAAACATTCAGTGAAGATCCTTCTGCTAAAGACAATAAGGGAGACCTTGGTTTTGCAACTGCATTTCAATTGGTGTATGAATTTGAGAGCCAGGCATACAATACCCCCGTTGGCCAGGTGTCTAAAGTTTTCCGTACTCAGTTCGGCTACCATGTGTTGAAAGTGGTAGATAAACGCCCGACTAAAGGTGAAATGGTTGTGAAACATATTATGATTCAGACCAATCCAAATCCCGGAAATGACGAAGTAGCCGAAGCCAAGGCTAAAATTGACGAAGTTTATAAGAAATTACAGGCAGGTGAAAAATTCGAACACCTTGTCCAACAGTATTCAGAAGATGCATCATCTGTTACCAATAACGGCGAATTACCGGCATTTTCCATGACCAATATGCGTTTACCAGAACCATTTAAAACGGCTGCTTTTAATTTATTAAATGATGGAGATTACACTAAACCTGTGCAGACCTCTGGTGGATTCCATATTATCAAGCGTGTTTCATTAAAACCTTTAGCTCCGCTTAAGGAAATGCGCAGCACCCTACTCAATAAAATAAGCAGAGATAGCCGTCAGTACAGGAATACACTTGCGGTATATAATAAAGCACTTAAATACTACAAGGTAAAAGAAAACCCTAAAACACTAGCTGCATATCAACCTGAAATAGACAGTTCATTAATTAATGGCGCCTATAAATTTCAGAAGTATAAATTAACTGAAGCTAAATTCGCAAAACTTGCCAAGCAACCATTGTTTATATTGTCCACTAAAAAGAAAGCATACACAGTTGCCGACTTTGGTAAATTTCTGAGCAATATTGAAAAACCTACAGAATCAAAAAATTTAGAAAGCATTATTGCCTCGGCTTATAAAGACTTTAAAATACAGTCGGTAATGGATTATTATGAATATGATCTTGAGAATATCAATGATACTTTTGCCGCCTTATATAAAGAATACAAGGAAGGCATATTACTATTTACACTTACAGATAAAAAGGTATGGACTAAGAGTGTGGAAGACACTACCGGCCTTAAAAACTTTTATGCCCAGCACAATGATAAATACACGTTCCAGAATCGTTATGATGCCACCATATTGAGGTGCGCTAATAAAGCGATTGCAGATGCTGTTAAGACTGATTTGGAAAAAGGCATTACCATCGATTCTATTGTAAGAAAAAATAACCGCAAGAATCCATTGAATATTGCCAATCCAATTGCAGGCAAATTTGAAAAAGGGGATAATACCTATGCCAATATGTTGTTTGAAACAGGTAAAACTGATACTAAATACCTCATTTTTGAGGACATGAAAGTACCGGGTGGTTATGTCATCATACAAGTTCACCAGTTCTTGCCTTCTGGCAAAAAAACGCTGAATGAAGCTAGAGGGCCAATTACCAGTGATTACCAGAATTACCTTGAAAAAATGTGGTTGGAGTCATTAATGGCAAAATATCCAATCATTGTAAAAGAAGATATTTACAAAATATTTAAAACCAGAATGACCCGTTAATGCCTTGCCTTCCCCGCCAATATATTTTTTTATCACTGCTTATTTTCTTTGCCAGTTGTAAACCCAAAGACAAGGTAAAAAGTGATGATATATTAGCCGAGGCAGGAAACAAAACACTTTTGAAGAGTGATATTCCTGAAGACTATCGGAATAAAATGACCGACAGGGACAGTTCTGGTTTGCTTAAATTATACATTGACCGTTGGGTAGATAAGCAATTGATGCTTCAAGAGGCGGAAAAGAATTTGAACGATAAGGAAAAAGACAAATCCAAACTGTTAGAGGATTACAGAACTTCGCTCTTAATTTTTGAATACCAGCAAAAGTTGATACGAGAAAAATTGGATACGGCTGTAACAGAATCGGATATTGAAGCGTTTTATGAAAACAATCAGTCTAATTTCCAGTTGAAAAAGAACATAGTTAAAATAAGGTATGTCAAAATTGACAAAAACAACAACGACCTGAAGAAAATAAGGAACCTGATGCAAAACCCCGGTTATGAAAATGATTCGTTATTAAGATTATATGCGGAGACTCAAGCGGACAATTTCTATATAGATGACAATTGGCTTTACCTTGATGATATTATTAAGGAAATTCCCCTCAATGAAAATTACAACCAGCAGCGTTTCCTCAGCAATAATAAATTTATATCTATTGAAGAGAACGGCGTATTGTATTTGCTTTATATTATTGATTTCAGGATTAGGAATACTGTATCGCCCTACGAGTTTGAAAAAGATAAAATTAAGGATTTACTCCTTTACCAACGGAAACTGGATTTTTTAAAAACGACACAAAATAAACTGATTGAAAAGGCGTTAAAGAATGGTGAAGTGAAACTATACCTTGATAACCCTTAATAAATCGCCCGATTCCTATCCATACAAGTTAAAATTGAAAAACAAATTGAGTAAGATTATATCCCTGATTACCGCACTATTACTGATACTTTTATCTGGCATTGACCTGAAAGCACAAAACAAACCACTACAGGTTGTTGATGAGGTAATTGCTGTAGTTGGCAACACACCGGTATTGCGTTCTGAACTTGATATCCTGATTTCACAGATGGATCCAGATGTGGTGTTGACAGACGAAATAAGGTGTACTATTTTTAAGAGACTCCTAACAGATAAGATG
>JBBQIF010000082.1:0-9550 GCA_038324665.1 Bacteroidia bacterium | reverse complement strand
TTGAATAGCAGTTTTGAATTTACGCTCGGATTTTATCCTGAACAGCCAGGTGGAGGGAGGGATGTATTCAAATTAAATCCTGTTGGTAGTTTCAGTCTCAAAGTAAGAAGTTTTGAGGTATCAAAGCCTGGCATAGTATCTTTTAATTAACATTTCACCGAAATGTTTTATTTCGACTTCTTCGATTTCAGTCTGTCAGGGATACCAATGGTTTCTTTCATTCCACTTAAAATAGATTTTAATGTATAATTGAAAATAAAACGTTCCCTATCCCTTTGGTAATGTATATTAGTAACTCGAATTGGATTGTTCTTTGTTGGATTATCTTCTTTAAGAATAAACTTGTTTGCCAAGAAGGAAAGGAAATTTCCGGAAAGGTGGCGTTTTCCATCATTTTTATTTATAATCTGCACTTTCATGCCATGATAGACCATTTTCATTATACCATCCGAGGCAATATCGCCAGCATGGAATGAAAAGATCATTGAGTCAATTTCACCGTCTAGAAAACTCACTTTGGCTAAAGGCTGTATCACGTTATTAATCTCCTTGAACGGCATCCGTGATAAATGGCCGGAGCAATCGAAAACCATGCCAGTAGTATTAAATGGAAACCTATAACTTACTTGTAGCTTTGCCTTGTCCATTAATCTGCATTTGAGGTTTAATATCATGTCTCTATTACTTTTGTTGCCACTTTGTCTATTAACAAAACCTATAACAACTGCATCAATATTGGTAAACGATATTTTACCTGGAACAGTAGATTCATCAGCTACTTCTTCATACACGCACAATGCGTTTTTCACCGTTATAGAATCTATATTTATATTGACAGGAATATCTCCGATTAGGGACTGAATTGATTGAGGAATTGCAGGTTTTCTCGTGTCATTTTTGTCCCTGTAAGACCCAAGATAAGCATCGGAAATATTTAACTGCCGTGCAATGAACCAGTTTTTTTCAAAGAAAAGTTTAACATCCATTTCCTTGAATTCTACTTTAGAAACTGTCAGTTCCAACCTGTCGGTTTGTTCTCCCGCCATAGCGGCAAATTGCTTGCGGGAATACAATGGAATTAGCTGAACTGAATCCATTATTACCTCTGAACTGCTGTATGAAGCAAATACCTTTGCTACTTTAATATTATAAAGTTTGTTCTTGGTGGTATAGGAAAAATTTCTGATGGTGACGTCTGTTTTTTCTGCAAGGAAAAGACGACCCAATTTTTCTGATTCCTCATTGATATTAAGGTCGAAAATTTTTAAAGAATTCTGGCTGCTGTGCAGTAATAACAAGGAATCTTTTTCATTTGTGTATAACCTTATTTCAGCATTGCTTACTAAGATATTTTTAATATTGAAACTGCTAACATGGGGTTTTAATAATTTGTAGATTGAGAATTTATCCTTTGATGTGTCCTTAACATCAGGTTGGTGGTCAACATTATTTCTGAATACAGTTAATTTAGGATTCACAAGCTCAAGATTTTGGAACTTTAGGGAATTGGAAAAAATAAAAGGTTTCAGACCAAAATCTTCAAGTTTAATAACGTCTGCCGAAATGTAGATTTTCGTAGCATCAGGACGCAATCCTTTTATTGGTGTTACTTTGAAACCCTTAATGAAAACTGACTGTTTGAATATATTGGTTCTTAATTCGTCAATCTGAAGCTCATATTCCCCTTTAGACTGGATACTAAACTCTTTGCAAAGTTCACTTTTTACTTCCTTATCAAAGTAAGTAATAAATAAAAGATGAACGCCAACAATTAATAATACGAACAAAGATATTAACCAAATGAAGGCACGCAACCACTTTTTACGTTTTTTGACAGGCATTATTGATGAATATTGTAAATGGATATGAATCTGGCCATACAATTAGAATTAATTGTTCAATTATTGCAAAAGAATAGTTGATATGGTTACGCAAAATTCTTCGTTTTATCAATACATGTGAGTCAAAGTTTAATATATGATGAACTGATTTACAAAACATAGATTCGATGGTATAATGCCGTTGACACGCCATCTAAAATTTTAATTTTCCTAGTAAATGTTGCATGCAATCCTTTGAAATTAAATCTATTTAGTAAGCTAGAAAACATCCGCTTATTGTCAGACTTTTTAGTGATGCCATAAGGGATGTCTGTTATACTGATGCTTTTGCAAGCAGAGATGCCTCCGCTTTTTCCAATACTTTCCCAGATGCAGAATGTAACTGCCTTTACAGTAAATATATTTGCCGAAAAGAAAAACATTAGCATTTTAGAGGAGAGTTTTTATTTTAAAAAATTGACTTCATATATATGCATTCTATTACTGCACAAATCTCTTGCCACTTGCACTTTTTTATCTTATATGATTTTGATTAAAGGTTATATAATTTGCCTTTAGAACAATTGCAGTTGTTTTTTTGAAAACTTTCATTGAAACTCTTTTTGAATTTATTCAAAAAACTAATGTGAACTAAGGTACCTTAGAGCCTGCCCTGATTTGTTACCCTGAACATGATTCAGGGTGGTTAAAGATTTTAAAAAGCTAAAGTCAAAGGGGAATTAACCAATAGCCATTTGGTATCCTTCGACAAGCTCAGGATACCGGGGACATTAGCAATTGGGAGCAAGCCAGCACCGCGGAACAGCATTGCTTCCATAGCAATAAATAAAAGAAAAAGATGCTGAATCGATATGTGGAACTCTTAAGGTTTTGCAGTGACAAATAAGACTTTAGGTTGTCTATGAATTTGTTTCTTGAGAAGAAAAAATTATTTTTAAAGCTTTTTTATTAATAAAAAGTAAAAGACTAGATAACTTACTTATTGATAAAATATTTCCTAGCGTAATATAGCTTGCCGTTTTTCTCCCTCTTAGCTATTAATCCAATATTTTTGGCGAAATAAACCTCGCGATACAATACAGGGTAGAAGATAACAATTCTGACGACATTTTCAAATACTTTATCACTTATTCTGTAAGTTGGGAGGCGTTCTATTGTATCATAAGAGCCGGGAAGTGTTGTAAAATTACCACCCAAATTGTAGATGATAGGCCCAATGAAATTAGAATCATTCCTAGTGGTAATCAATGCTATCCTATCCTTATATTGCGTTCCGCCAGATTCAACCCTTAAGCTTATTTTAGGTTGACCTACAGCATTGAGATCATAAGTAAGGATTTCATTATTTTCAATATCAGGGTTGCTTTGTGCATTCACATAATTGCTTGTAATATATTCTATTGATACATTAGAATCTCCTACCTCTGAAAAAATATATTTGGATCCATTCTTAACATCGAAATATTCTTTACTTGTAGGATCAAGCGTATGTTTTTGCTGTGCTTTGGGTTTACATGAAAATAATATTGCCATTAAACAAAATAAAACAGTTAAATACTTGATTGCTTTCATATAATAGTGCAAATTTGAGGAATTTTAAGCAATACATCAAATATTAAGCCAAATGCTTTTGATTATGAAGAAAGAAATACAACAATTAGCGCAATCATTCAAAGCTGAAATTATCAGCATACGTGAGCAAATACATGCCAACCCCGAACTTTCATTCCAGGAGAACAACACCTCATTATTAGTTGAAAACTATTTAAAAGAATTGGGCCTAAAACCCAACAGAATAGCAAATACTGGTATTTGGACCATGATAGAAGGCAATGGAAAAAGCAAAAAAACCATTGGATTGCGTGCCGATTTGGACGCTTTGCCGATACTAGAGAACAGCGATAAACCTTATAAATCTAAAAATAGTGGGGTAATGCATGCCTGCGGTCACGATGTACACACTTCATGCCTGCTTGGAGCGGCTAAAATATTATGCAGTATTAAGGACCAATTGGAAGGCAATATAAAACTGATATTCCAGCCTGGAGAGGAAAAACTACCCGGTGGCGCTAGTTTATTAATCAAAGAAGGCATTCTGGAAAACCCTAAAGTAGATGCTATTATTGGACAACACGTCATGCCATTTATAAATACAGGTAATGTAGGTTTTAGAAAAGGACTCTACATGGCCAGTACAGATGAAATCTACATGACCATTACAGGTAAAGGCGGTCATGGCGCAATGCCACAATTAGGAATTGATCCTGTCGCGGTATCTGCACAGGTAATAGTGGCTTTGCAGCAACTGGTGAGCAGGAAAGCTTCACCGATTATCCCAACGGTGCTAACCTTTGGTAAAATCAATTCCGATGGGGGAGCTACCAATGTGATTCCCAATAGTGTAAAAATAGAAGGCACTTTGCGCACACTCGACGAAACCTGGCGCAAGAAGGCGCATGAGCATATTATGCAGATAGCAACGCATACTGCAGAGGCCTTTGGTGCTGCCGCAGAGATAAGGATAGAGAAAGGCTATCCTTTTTTAAAGAATGATGTAGATTTAACCACTTCAGTCATTAATTCTGCCAATGAATACATGGGCAAAGAGCAGGTGGAGGAACTGGATATCTGGATGGCGGCAGAAGACTTTGCCTACTACAGTCAGCAAGTGCCTGCTTGTTTCTATCGTTTAGGTACGCGCAATGAAGCTAAGGGAATTACCAGTCCTGTACATACCAATACTTTCGATATTGATGCCGATGCTATAGAGACGGGAATAGGGTTAATGGCTTATTTGGCTTGGGATGCTGCGAGGGGTTAAGCATCAGGATAAGTTGTTCAACGGGCTTCAAACAAGTTTAACAAAATTATCTTCTTATACTTTAGCTTACTTTTATCAGTTCGGCTAAAATTAATTTTATCAGCCTTTGAAGCAGTGATGTTTGTCCTCGTTAACAAGTTTTAGAAAGTCGCTTAGATGTCTAACTGTCGGTTGGGGATCGTATGCATACCATTTTAGGTCTGAACGCAACCAATAGACTTTCCAAATATTTTTTACTTTAACGAAAGTCGCTTTTGCAAAATCATACGTCATAATAATTTTTGGATCGTCCCATTTTGGTCGAATTTCGTGCAAGAAAACGCTCTGGTCTTTGATTTCGTAACCGATGTCAAGCTGGTGCCTGATTTTAGGTCGAGGTCTAACTTTGGCAATGTAATTTTCCATTGTCTCGATGATGTCTACCGATTTATTTATATCCAGTGTCATGTTGAAGTTATATTGTCAATCGAAATGTTTTTTGTCTGTTGAATTTGTTTTGGTAGCTTAACGGTTTGGCGCTTGGTGAAGAAGCGGATTTCGACCTGTGCTGACCGAAGCGTCAGTAAGCACTAAACTGTCAACCCAGCACAAATGTTTGTTTGGAATACAGATTTCGTATTTGCACAAAGCCGCCACTATCTTGTAGGTGTTGTTATGCAACGTTATTATTTGTAACGACCCGTTGAATTTTTTGCCAATGATGAGCGTGGTACCGATATTCTGAACCTGTAACAACTATTTTAGAATATTCCTTTTTAAATATATCCATTACTTCGTCATACGCTCCCAATTTGGTTTCTAATTTCCGGAGGTGTGCACTTAGATAAATTACCTTCCATAATCCATCGGCAATTGATAAAACATTTTCTTTCTCATCTCCATCGAACCATTTGATGATACGACTTCCGCCAACATTGCAGCATACAGTATTATCATCAATTAATTCTACCCATTGATATTCTATAGGAACCAATATTCTATTTTTGGAATCAACTATTCCCCATTTTCCTTCTTTTAATGCACCTCTATAATAATCGCCATTCCAGGAAGCAGGATCTATGTACTCACTGAAAATATCGGAAGTATAGTCGTCGTCCTCTTCCCAGGAATAATCGCCAATAAAAACTTTAAAAAAATTGTCTGCAATCATAGGTGAAATATAATCATAAATGGCAGGTATCACACTCGTGCCAGCTATATTTATGATTCCCCATTTTTTAACACCATCAATGATATTATAATATCGAATCATGTTTTTAGTTTCATCGACAATTTTAGAAATAGATAATTCAAGGAGAGGAGAATCACCATGAGCACGAAATACCTTGCCATTTTTATATTGGAAAATGGCTCTATTATCTTCTTGCGATACAAAAATTGCACTATATATATTTAAAGGATTTTCCATATTCATGTTTTATTTAATGTTACATATCGGTTAGTGTACGCAACTAGTTGTGTATATATTTGATTTATAGGTTGCCATAGATAATTGCAATTATTTGATAATTAAAGTAATAGGCTGTTTGCTTTGTTTTTCATAAACATGCGTATATTTTTTTGTAAAATACTAGGGATTGTTGTATTTATTGCTACAAACATACCCCATTCCTGACAAAAAACAACTTATGCTCCTTCCTCAAGTTTGCACTATACTTAATGGCCTTATCGAGCTTATCGGGGGCGAGGCCAATCTATTTGGGCTTCCTTAAATCATCTACAAATTGTATTACCTTATCCAGAGCTTCGGGTAAAAAATTCTTTATCACATCCTGGGGGTTTAGCTCTGCCAATTTATTGAACGCAACCAAATACCTTTTTTAAGGCCATTGACTATCTATCACCTTAAAAAATGGTATTTTAAGGCGATAGGAAAGTTTTATTATTGAACTAAGGCCAAAAAATGGACTCACCTTAAAAATGTGGTATTTTGAGCTAGGATTGTCAAGGACTTTGTTGCTGTTTATGTTAAACTTATTTTGTGAGATTATTATTGACAATTAATAATCAAACTGAAATAACATAAATTATTGAAGGCTACCAGATACTTTTGTAACGAAGCATCCAAACCTGCGTTATAACCATAATGATTAGCATTAATATGCCTTTAAAGGCTGATGAAGAGTTGCAAATCTCAAAATGCAAGGATGACATTCGTTCATTTGAGCCATTGTACACCACTTATTATAAACCAATCTACCGGTTTGTAAGCAACCGAATAGCCTCACAGGATGATGCCAAGGACATTGTATCTCAGGTATTTCTTAAAGCCATGGGCAATATTGGTAAGTACAAAGCGCAGGGACAATTTTCAGCCTGGCTTTACCGCATTGCCTTTAATGAAATTACTGATTTCTACCGCAATAAAAACAAGCGCTATTTCATCAATATAGAGGATACCGGCATTGAAAATCTGAAAGAGGAGGGTGGACTGGAAATTGATACCGAGGAGGGGCAAGCCGCTTTGTCTTCTGCATTAATGCAACTCGATAAAGATGAAATCCAACTTGTACAACTTCGTTTTTTCGATGAACTCAGCTACCTGGAAATGGGCACTATACTGAATTGCACAGAATCAAATGCGAGGGTTAAAACTTTCAGAACTATAAAAAAACTTCAAAATATTTACACCAAATGAACAAGAATCAATATTCATACGATATACAATTTAATAAGTTAAAGGGCTTAACCCCATTGAACGATGGCGATATACCTCCTTTTGATGATGTGGTAAAAGCACATACTATATGGCTGAAGAAAACAAGGTTGCAGATGGTGATTCGTTATTCTCTGTCTTGTGTGGCTGCTATTGCCATTACGTTGGGTGTATGGTCGTACCTCAATTCTCAGAAACAAGTACAACCCTTGGTAAATACGCCCATAATTATTAAAGATAGTTCGGTTGTAAAAGCACCAGTTGCTGCCTGGGATATTCCATACCAATCGTTCACTATCAATGCAGATTCATTGTCAATTGTTACAATGCCTTCTGGCACAAGTCTTACCATTTCACCAAATACTTTAACAGACAGTGCAGGTAATTTAGTAAAAGGAGAGGTGAAGATAGATTGTAGGGAGTTTAGGGATCCAATAGACATTATGGTGGCAGGTATTCCTATGCAATATGATAGTGGTGGTGTTCAATATACATTAGAAACTGCAGGTATGCTGGAGGTAAATGGATCACAAAACAATCGCAAATTAAAGATAGCAGATGGTAAATCTATTACTGTTGCACAAGTTTCAAGGGGAGATAATTCGTATAATACTTATAGTATGGATGCTAAAACGGGAAAATGGACTTTTGAAGGTAAACCGGAAGTGCAAGTTACTGTTGCTCCTTTAAAAGCAATGGCGATTAAGCGCCCAACTCAATCAGAAAGTCTCGAAGATGACTGCTTTTTAAACATGACGCGTAATCAAGATCAATTGATAGGGTCAATAGATGAAGTAAAAAGGACTAAGAATATTGTCCCTGCACTTCACAATGAATCCAACCGCTCTTTTCGTTTGGATGTAGATAAAAATACGTTCCCTGAACTGGCCATTTACAACAATGTATTGTTTGAAATAAAACCGGGGCAAAATTTTAACAGTAACAATGAAGAGTGGGATTGGATAGATTTAAAACCGGGCAAAGAAGCCAATGAATATAAAGTATTTCTGCACGATAAAGGAAAAACATTATCTGCTTTTGTAACACCTGTCTTTTCAGAAGGAGCGGATTATAACGAGGCATTGAAAACCTTTAAAAAACATGAAATAGAAGAACTAGTGAAAATTGAGGAAAAAAGGAAACAAGTTGAAGAAAGGCAAAGAATTGTTGCAGATGAACAAAAAAAGCTGATTGACCAAATGGCAAAAGACAACAAAGCGCATCTTAAAGCTTTGGAAAAATTGCAAAAGAAAAATAAAATTGGTGCAGCGCCGGTTCAAAGTAATTCATTAGTACAAAGTGATCTTGATTATGGTTCTGTAACGCGCACCTTTACCATGAGCAAATTTGGGTACTATAATTCCGACAGACCTTATCAGTTTAAAAATCCAATAAGCACTGTTGTTACAATCGAAACTGATATTCCGGATCTTAGGTTTGAAAACCTTTACCAGATTGAAATAGGCACTAATACTTTAATGGTTAATTATGGAAGGGGTACTTATAATGTCATTTATAATCCTTCACAGGACAATATGTTATTCACTATTATTCCGGGTAGTAAAAGGTTGGCTGTTATGTATGTGGATGATTTTGCAAAGCAAATGAGTTCCAATATTGGTGGTGTGTTGAAAATGAAGATTATTGAAATAGAATTCGAAAATACGGATGAGATAAGGAGCTATTTGTTTGGGCGAAAAATTTAGTAACCGCCTAAAAGTCTATCTCATTTGTTTTTTATGGGCCTGCCATGAGCTTGATTAAGGATGGATCAAGTAACGACCTTTAACCACAAAGAACGCGAAGCAGAGCCGCACAGAGGTCGCAAAGCATTATATAAATGTTCCTATTGCCATCAAGACGCTTTAGCGAGTTCTTCTTATATGCTCTTTTATGGTTCAAAAAAAATCCAAGAAACCTTTAATCGCAAATGACGTGAAGCAAGGCTTCTGATGCAAAGATTGGAACCCTTAATATACAATCTCTTTTGTTGTAATAAATTATTTCATCTACTACAAATTAAGTATTGCTGTTTTAAAACTATGCAACAACATTTGCGCGGTTTCATTGGCCGGTCATTAGGAGCCATCCTATAGTCCAGCATACAGCATTTATATAGTGTGAAAATTTTTTAATTAAAATACACCTGAAGGCCGGCTTATTGAACCTTGTGAATTATAACTTCAGCCCCAATCTGGTTAAGTATATTATACAAGCCAAAACAGGTTCTGT
>JBBQIF010000081.1:0-9551 GCA_038324665.1 Bacteroidia bacterium | reverse complement strand
TCTCCTCGGAGACACGATAACCAGCCCTTCATTACGCACTTAAAGAACCTATATTTTAAAAGCAGGAAAGGACCCAAAAGAATAAATAAAACACATAGAAATATATCCAATGCCCTTTTTCGCCTCTGGATATGCTTAAATTTTAAGGCAGGGGTAATATCTACACTGTAAAACTCCCCTGTTGTGTTTTTGGAATTACTGCCGATAATATAATCCCCCGATTCAGGCATTATTTTAAATTTAACTTTCGGCAAATCGGTATTCCCCATGGTCTGCATAATCTCCAAACTGCTGACATCCTTAGCACAAAAAATGATCTCATTCGCTTTATAAATTTCCGCCAACATGGACATGTTTTCACTGTGCCCCACCCATTCGCCTGTCGAGGTATTGCTCAATGGTTTTATAAATCCTAAAATTTTAAACCGCAAGGGATAATTACTTAAGATCTGCCTTACTCTTTCGCATTCCTGCATTCCACCAACTATCAATACTTGCGATATTTGACTGGCTTGGGTATCTAAATGCCGGTATTTTACAAAATGTACAAATAAGCGAATGCCTAAAGTAATGAGCAATGCCCACGCAGAGCCTAATAATACCAAGGCTCTCGAAAAACGCAGCGACTCGGGTAACAAGGCATATACCGACAATAAAACAATAGAACCTGCAATGATGCCCCTAGCTGTTTTGTTCAACTTAAAAGGATTGCCATAACCGCCACTCAACCAAACCCCACCCAGCCAGAAAAGGATATAGGCCGGCACATGGTAATACAAATATTCAGGTGGATAAAAACCACCAACTACATATTTATTATATATTTCCCAATAGCGCATTAATCCATAAAACCCAATAAAGATAAATGTAAAATCGAGGACAAAAAACTGGATGGACTTTAAAAAACGAATGACCAAAGCCACAAACGCCCTTGCATAAATAGCCGCATAAATACAAAACGTAAACCACCATCCCTGTTGCTTACTGTAATGTTTCCGTGCAAAAATAGCCATGGCCTGGTAAAATATTTTTACATAATTGATGCTGTGCTTTTTAGTGCTTTCACCTTTATAATGGATGATGGTAGTGTCTGCAAAATAATAATTTTTATAGCCCGCCTTTATTATTCTGTAACTTAGGTCGATGTCTTCTCCATACATGAAAAATGTTTCGTCAAGGCGTCCCACCGTATCCAATACTTCCTTTTTAATCATCATAAAGGCGCCGCTCAGAATATCGGCCTCATGGGTTACAAATTCATTGAGATAACTTAAATGGTATTGCCCAAAAATGCGGGATTTAGGAAATAATTTAGCTAAGCCAGTCATTTTATAAAATGCTACAGCAGGTGTTGGCAGTCCCCTTTTTGACTCCGGTAAAAACTTGCCTCTGCCATCTATCATGCGCACCCCAAGGGCACCTGCTTCGGGATGGTTATCCAGGAAACCAACCGTTTTAACAAAAGTTTCTTCACTTACAACTGTATCAGGGTTCAACAACAGGATATTCCTGCCTGTAGCTATCTGCATACCCTGATTATTCGCCTTGCTGAATCCCTTATTGTCCTTATTGTCAATAAGTATCACTTTAGGGAAACGCTCCCGCACCATTTCACAGGAACCATCTGCGGAATGGTTATCTACCACTATAATCTCAACCTGTAAATGTTGTATGGCCTTATACACCGATAGCAAAGTCTGCTCGAGCAAGGCTTTGACATTGTAGTTGACGATAATAACGGATAAATCTAACAAAGTGGTAATGTGGCAAATTTATGGAATAGGGAGGATAAGGCAAATAATAAATCCACAATAGGACTTATCTTACTTTTCGAATGGGGTTATTTTACTTTGATTCTGAATAATCTCAGTTGGCAGCCTTCGACAAGCTCAGTCTGACAGCCTGAGAGTTGGCAGTTGGTAATCAGATATAACTAACGACTTAATTTTGACAATCCTTTTAAAATTGTATGTTTCGGTTGGCAAAGGGAGAGTTTGCATTTGGCAATAAGATTTAACAATTGCTATACCTCATAAGGGATACGGTTAACAATGGACCGCCCTAAGGTAATCTCATCGGCATATTCCAGTTCGCCACCCACGGCAATTCCTTTACTGATGGTGGTTACTTTAACATTGAAGGGCTGCAATTTTCTTCCAAGGTAAAACGAGGTCGTATCGCCCTCAATGTTGGCATTCAGTGCAATGATTATTTCGGCAGCCTCTTGTTGCTCCAATCTTTTTAAAAGTTGTTCAATATTCAAAGTATCCGGACCAATCCCATCAACAGGCGAAATTAAACCACCCAATACATGGTATAATCCGTTGAATTGTGCAGTACTTTCAATCGCCATCACATCCTGCATATCTTCTACCACACAAATCAATTGTTGGTTGCGGTTATGGGCACTACAGATGGCGCATACAGGTGAATCGCTGATATTGCAACATACGGTGCATTGCTGCAATTCTGTCTTTAATTTATTGATAGCCAAAGCCAATGTTTCCGCCTCCTCCTTTGGTCGCTTCAGTAAATGCATCACCATTCGCAAGGCACTGCGCTTGCCTACCCCTGGGAAACCGGAGAGCGCCTCTACTGCATTTTCTACTGTTTTGGAAGAGAAATTCACTAGGGCAAATTTAAGGGGAAATAATTATCCTTTTTGAAATCTTTACCAACTCCCTTCTTAAAACCAATAAGCAAAATAATAACAAAAAGTAGTGAATGGCAAAGAGATTAATAAGGCATCAAATCGATCTAATACTCCGCCATGCCCAGGTAATATATTCCCAGAATCTTTGATATTAAATTCCCTCTTTAACATGCTTTGTACGAGGTCGCCTAGGGAGCCAAAAACAACAGTAAACAAGGCAATGACTATATTTAATTGGTAGGAGATACCAAAATAATGCGCCAATATAAAAGAAGAAGCTATGGTTAAAATTCCGCCTCCTATAAAGCCTTCCCAGGTCTTTTTTGGCGAAACACTTTCAAATAGTTTATGCTTTCCGAATGCTCTGCCACATAAGTAAGCAAAAGTATCGCTACACCATATAAGGATAAAAAGATTGAGGGCATGGGTACCTTCATAGCCATAGTTACTATGCCTGAATACTGAAAAGTAGAACATCAGTAATGGCAGAGAGATATAAAACAAGCCCGATATCAAGTAGCCAATATGCTTCCATTCCCTTTCCTTTGATAATAGCACACCAATAGCAGTAAGACTGAATAAAAGAATTACACCCATCAAAGTAAATGCAAACAAAGCGGATATCCCATGCCTAGTAGGACCTAAAGAACCGAGACCGTTAGTCCGAATTGGCCAATCTGTAGGCATCATCCAAAAATAGGAACTAATCAACCCTACCCCTAAGATAATATAAGTCACTTGCATCCACCCTATTTTTCCTTTAAATACTATTTTATAATATTCATAAAGCGCCCCTGTGGCAATCAACATAAGCAAGAGTAAAAAAGTGTATTCATTATAAAGGGTGAGCCCTACAATAGCCGTTAC
This sequence comes from Bacteroidia bacterium, assembly GCA_038324665.1. Taxonomy (GTDB): domain Bacteria; phylum Bacteroidota; class Bacteroidia; order NS11-12g; family UBA955; genus JABMMZ01. Next base: position 6,031 of record JBBQIF010000081.1, on the reverse strand, counting down.
AAAAACTGCCCCCGTAATTGCCCTTTGCCAAAAATTATTCATCGCTGCTTACCTCCTGATTTGTATTATTTTTAATGACCCAATAAAAGAACCCACCAATAATAACAACAGATACAAGGGTGATGATTGCCGACGGACTATAACTATCCTCCGCCAATTGCTTTGCTAACACAGATTTATCCTCATAATAATTCATCAGCACGGCCACGCCATTATTCAAGAAATGCAGGATTATGCCCGGCCAGATACTCTTGGTATAATGGCAAACATAACCTAAAACGAGAGCAAGAAATAACATGGGTATAAATTGCAGCACATTTAAGTGTATAGCGGCAAAAATAATACTGCCCGTAATTACCCCGATATGGGCATTGCCAAAGAAATGAATCAATAAGCGCTGCAACGTTCCCCTGAAAAATATCTCCTCGAACAAGGCTGGCGCAAGACCGATAACTAATAAATTAATTAGCAACTGGTTTACATTCTTCATGACAAGAAAATTTTCCATTAGCGCCTGATTAGCCGATGAACTCAGGTTTTTAATACTTTCCGGCAATGGCAACGCTGCGTTAAACTTGATTAAAAATGCCGATACAAACAATAAGGCCACAAAAACAATAGGTAAAAACATTAAAATACCATTCGGTTGCGGACTTCTCACCTGCCATACAGCCATGGTTTCATAGCCTCTTATTTTCATCAGTATAAAAGCAGAAACCACCCACATGCCAAAAGAAACAAACAGGTTAAACACTTTAATAAACCCAATATTATCAATACTTCCCGTATCTCTTAATGTTTCGGCAAGGGTACTTAAATCAAGGTGAAATATGGGTACACAAACGAAGATTCCCAATACCGCCAATATAATCCCGCTGAAAATAACGAGGCCAATTAGAATGAAAATATCCGATAAAGTTTGAAATCTATTGAACTGCATGTACTTTTGTAGTCTTATTATGAGGGTACAAAAGTGGTAAAAATTGGCGACATATCATTAGGAGAATTTCCTTTGTTACTTGCTCCTATGGAAGATGTAAGCGACCCACCCTTCCGCTATTTATGTAAAAAACATGGCGCAGACCTCATGTTTACAGAGTTTATCAGCTCCGAGGGCTTAATAAGGGATGCCGTTAAAAGCAGGCAAAAACTCGACATATTTGATTATGAAAGGCCAATAGGCATACAAATTTTTGGTGGTGATGAAGAAGCAATGGCTATGGCTACCAAGATAGTAGATGTTACGCAACCTGATATTGTTGACATTAATTTCGGCTGCCCGGTTAAAAAAGTAGTGTGTAAAGGTGCCGGTGCCGCTGTTTTAAAGGATATCCCATTAATGGTGCGGCTTACCAAAGCAGTCATCAAATCTACAGATCTGCCTGTTACCGTAAAAACAAGATTAGGCTGGGATGAACAGACCAAGAATATAGAAGAAGTAGCCGAACGCATGCAGGATATTGGCGTTAAAGCCCTATCCGTACACGGCAGAACAAGGACACAATTGTACAAAGGTGAGGCAGACTGGACGCTGATAGCCAAGATTAAGGACAACCCAAGAATCACCATCCCTATATTTGGCAATGGCGATATTGATACGCCCGAAAAGGCTTTAGAATACAAAAACCGGTATGGTATCGATGGAATTATGATAGGCAGGGCTAGCATTGGTCATCCCTGGATTTTCAGAGAAATCAAACATTTCATGAAAACGGGTGAACATCTTGAACTACCATCATTTAATGAACGGATTGAAGCTTGTACGACCCATTTGAGTAAATCTGTTGAATGGAAAGGTAGGGTAATAGCGATAAATGAAATGAAAAGACATTATGGCAATTACTTTAAGAACGTGCCGCATTTTAAGCCTTACAGAACTGCATTGGTGAGTAGTAATGATATTGAAGAAATTTATGGTATCCTTGAAGAATTAAAATCAGGTGCGCGGAAATACAGTTTAGCTGAAATATAATATCGAATATTGAAAAACTTCCGTGCAACCTTTGCAAACAATCAAGTCTAAAAAAAATATACCTATAAGAAAACGAAGTTTCATAAATTCAAATAAAAAACAAATTACAACATGCATAAAAAAATATACCTACTACTTTTTATCCTTCTTTCCAATTTCGCATTAAAGGCACAGCAAATACCCAACGGCAATTTTGAGCTATGGGATATTAATGTCGCTAATCTTTCATACGAACCTGTGGGCTGGCATACCCAAAACCTGGGATTGTATGGCGATACGGGTGTTCAACGTTATAAGCCTGCGCATGGTGGCAATTTAGCTTGCGGCCTTAAAACAAGTTTTATACTAGGCACTTATGCATTACCGGGCGTTTTATTCACTTCTTTCGCAACCTCAGCCGTACCCGATAAAATGGTAGGTTATATCAAAGGCAACTTGGCGCTTGATGATACCACTGTTATTATTGTTCAATTTAGCAGGGATAGCACTGTTATAGCCAATGGGTTATATTACATGACCCAATCACAAAATAACTACATCAAATTTGTAATGCCTATTGACTTTTTCGGTACGGGTAGTCCTGACTCCTGTCGTATTCTTGTTATTGGAGGAGGCTATCAAATTGATGATACCTTAACCAGTGTTGCCATCGATGACCTTAGTTTCGAATACCCTTCAAACATCAAAAAAACAATTTATTCAACTACCGATAATCTGAAATTATATCCAAACCCGGCCACAGATGTATTAAATATAGTTTGCAATGAAAGTTTTCATACCATTGTAATTTATAATATCACGGGACAATTGGTTGGCACTTATGAAGCCTCAACTTCTGTTGTAATCAATGATTTTGACAAGGGTCTTTATTTCCTGCAGTTACTGGATGAAAATAAGAAAGTGGTGGCTAAGAAATCTTTTATCAAGGATTAGCATTGAATTAACATTAAAGATGTTTTGCCTCTGCTGGTATTGTGATGCTTTGTTGGTGAAAAACACCAACAAAGGCGCGAAAAAATGTATCACCAACCGATATTTTAAACCTGCACCACCTGGCTTAAGCCAAAATTGAAGTAGATAAACTTAAACGAAAAAAAAGTACATAAAATGCATTATAATTCACTAATTTTTCTGCATCATCATAATACCATCCCTTATCGGTAACAATAAATTTGTAACCCTCAGGTCAGCATTAATTTTTTCATTGAACTTGTGAAGAAAGCCGGTATCCTTGTCTTTTTGAAGATCATTTTCATTCACTACCCTGCCGCTCCAAAGCACATTATCCGCCATTAACAGGCCCCCTTTCCTTACTTTATCAATGCACAATTCATAGTAGGCATCGTATTCGCTTTTTTCAGCATCTATCCATACAATATCCCATTCAGGAACCATCTTGTTTAACTCTTTAATTAGCGCCAAGGCATTTCCTAAATGAACTGAAACGGCATTATTATACGGCGATTTTTCGATATGTGATTTGGCAATTTCAGCATATTCTTCATTCGCCTCCAAGGTATGCACTTTACTATTCGCTTGCAATCCTTCCGCCAGGCAAAGTGCCGAATAACCCGTATAAGTCCCAATATCCAAAACATGCATGGGCTTAATCATCCGGCTAATCATGGATAAGAAACGACCTTGTAAATGCCCGCTTAGCATACGTGGTTGCAACACATTGGTATGGGTGTAGCGGTTCAAATCATAAAGATAATCGGGCTCATTTCCTGTGTGTGTTTCAGCGTAGCTTTGTATTTTTTTATCAATAAAATCCATAGGTGGCAAAGGTAAAGCAAAACCAGAGAAGTTTCTTTTCCTAGACAAATGCTTTTTTCTATTTTGGGATTTATAAATTTTGAGATTGTGGGATTTCTTCAAATAATCAATAAGCCATAAAATCCTTGCTTTAAGACGGATTAAAGCCATTGATGCCAAAGAAATTTATGATATTGAAAATTAAATAATCTGAAAGTACCTGTGCATTTTTTTCTGAAACTGTAGGCAAAGAAGCAATAACTATTTTGTGAAACAACTAAGAATGGGAGCAATTGGCACCAAGTAAATTTAACCTGTAGGACTTACCAGAACGCACCTCCCTTTTTCACCAACTGGTTATCGTCATCAATCAGTTTGTATCTAAAACCGAAATTGAAGATGGAATTAGCAATCCAGATATTGTTTTTCCGGAGTCCACTGTGGTAATACTGAAAGCCTAAATGTGTTTCAATAAACAAATTAATTTCGCAACTAAGATTGTATTTTATCCCAATGGGAATATACAAGGATGCGCTTTCAGTTGAAAAATTTTCTAGCGGAAGCATCTGGGATTTTTCTGAGACTTGGTTATTTTGCAGAGTCAATACCTGTTTTTTATAACTTCCAGCACCACCATCGTAATTGGTACGCCAGGTACTGAAGCCAAGATTACCACCCACTCCAGTATAAAAAGCAAAGTGATTTTTTATAATCTTTGTATTCAAAATATAGGAGAAATGAATACGCTGGCTATTATATTTATACTGGTAATAAATATTGCGCACTTCCTTTTGCGATCCCGATTGCATAGTGTCCCATTCTAAATTGACATTGCTGGCATTATTAAGGATAGTAAAACTAAGGCCTACCCGAAATTCCTCCCTATAAAACAATTTTTTTCTAATATAATAAGCCGGCACAAGCACAATACCAAGATACATTTCCGAAATACCCCGGCCTTTTACATCTTTAGGTTTGGCATTCTCAAAGTGGTAATAATTATTTTGATCGTTAGTGAATTGCCTGGCCAAAGTTGTTTCATCCTCACTGCGGATATTGTACCTGCCAAAGCCATACCTGAAATCAATGCCCTTTATCCTAAATCCTTTTTTATATGTAGAGTCTTCAGCGTTCGCGCCAAAAGACCCACTAGCAAATAGAAGCGTTATTATAAATAAAATTGACTTGATGATTCAAATCTAAATACTTTTGATGCAATCTGCAAAAAAAGTACTTAACAACAGACTTCCAGATTTATTTTTTTGAATGATACCTATACCAGAATGGATTTCTATAACAGTGAAACCATACGGTAAGGTATTACCCTTTACAAATCTCGATTGTACAGGACAAGCTGTTCGCACGAAATGCCCACCTATGGCTAACCTATCTGCGATCAGTATAATTCAGAAAGGGTTTCTATGAAACTTGTGCTATTTTATAAGTAAGGACAATATTGAAATTTTTAGAACATTTAAGAAAGCAATCTCTGAGGTAAACTAAAAACCTTGCTGGCACTACCAGAACCATTAGGGTAATCCAAAGACGCTTCAGCGTCTTCTTCTTAAGTGTTCTAACGTGTCTGGAGCCTGCCCTGAACTTGATTCAGGATGGTAAATTTTCTATTTGACTTTAGCCTTTTTAAAACCATTAACCACCTGAGTCACCTAAGTTCACATTAGTTTTTTGAATGAATTCAAAAAGGGCTTCGGTTAAAGTTTTGAAAGGGATATTCGATTAGATGATTATGAAACTTTTTAGAACACTTAAGAAAGCAATCTCTGAGGTGAACTAAAAACCTTGCTGGCACTACCAGAACCATTAGGGTAATCCAAAGACGCTCCAGCGTCTTCTTCTTAAGTGTTCTAACGTGTCTGGAGCCTGCCCTGAACTTGATTCAGGATGGTAAATTTTCTATTTGACTTTAGCTTTTTTAAAACCATTAACCACCTGAGTCACCTAAGTTCACATTAGTTTTTTGAATGAATTCAAAAAGGGCTTCGGTTAAAGTTTTGAAAGGGGTATTCGATTAGATGATTATGAAACTTTTTAGAACACTTAAGAAAGCAATCTCTGAGGTGAACTAAAGACTTTGCAGGCACTACCAGAACCATTAGGATAATCCAAAGACGCTCCAGCGTCTTCTTCTTACGTGTTCTGAGGTGCTTGGAGCCTGCCCTGAACTTGATTCAGGATGGTAAATTTTCTATTTGACTTTAGCTTTTTTAAAACCATTAACCACCTGAGTCACCTAAGTTCACATTAGTTTTTTGAATGAATTCAAAAAGGGCTTCGGTTAAAGTT